>NZ_JAJOHP010000009.1:0-96198 GCF_021109375.1 Arthrobacter sp. AK01 | reverse complement strand
CGCGTTCTCCCCCACCCCCCCCCCCCGCCCCCCCCCCCCCCCCCCCACCCCCCCGCCCCGCGCCCGGGCCCGCCCCCCCCCCCCCCCGTCGTAAGTCTCCTGAAGTACCAGAAGCGTTACGGCACGTGCCGCTCTTCCGGGCCGTTGTATTCGCTCAAAGGACGTATCAGCGAGTTGGCGGCTACCTGCTCCATGATGTGTGCGGTCCATCCCGTGATGCGGCTGGCGACGAACAGGGGCGTGAAAGTCTGGGTGTCGAAGCCCATGAGGTGGTACGTGGGGCCGGCCGGGTAGTCGAGGTTGGGCTTGATGGCCTTTGCCTCGTCCATGGCCTGCTCCAAGCCGTTGTAGAGCCCCAGGAGCTCAGGCCGGCCGTAGTGGGCGATCATCTTGTCCAGTGCGGCCTTCATAGTGGGAACGCGGGAATCACCGTGCTTGTAGACGCGGTGTCCGAAGCCCATGACCTTCTTCTTCTGCGCCAGGGCGTCCTCCATCCAAGCACGGGCCCGTGTGGCCGCTTCCTCGAGGGACTCTTCGCTGCGGATACCGATCTCATCGAACGTGTGCATCACGGCCTCGTTGGCACCGCCATGCAGCGGACCCTTGAGGGCGCCGATTGCTGCGGTGACCGCTGAGTGCAGGTCTGACAATGTGGACGTGACCACGCGGGCGGTGAAGGTGGAGGCGTTGAAGGAGTGCTCGGCGTACAGGATCATTGAGACGTTGAACGCCTCAACCACTTCGGGAACCTGCTCTTCGCCGAACGTCATCCACAGGAAGTTCGCCGAGTAGTCCAGGTCCTGACGCGGTTCGATCGCGTCCTGGCCGCGGCGGCGGCGCTGGTCATAGGCCACGACAGCAGGCATGGCCGCCCAGAGGTCGATGGCCTTCTTCATGTTTGCCTCGGGGGAGGAATCCTCGGCCAGTTCGTGCCGGGCACCGAGCACCGATGCGGCAGTGCGGCAGACGTCCATGGGGTGCGCCGTAGTGGGCAACGTATCCACCACCGACTTGACCACGGGGTCCAGGGCGCGGCCTGCACGCTCCCGGGCAGTGAATTCTGCCAGCTGGGCTTCGTCAGGCAGTTCGCCGTTCCACAGCAGGTAGGCAACCTCTTCGAAGCTGCATTTGGCGGCCAATTCCTGGACCGGGTACCCGCGATACAGCAGCGAGTTGGTGTCCGGGTTGACCTTCGAGACGGCGGTGTAATCCACCACGACGCCGGCAAGGCCTTTTTTGATGTCAACAGCTGCCATGCTGCTCTCCTTCGTTCATAATGCAAGCGGCCCGGAAGCCCCGGACTGCCTGCTTTCCCCTGTATGAATCCCGGGTCCTAGCGAGTGCCAGGAACCTGGAAGTTGAAAACGCCGGTATCGAATTGGTTGTATGCCTCGTAGTCGACGAGTTCGTAGAGGCGCGCACGCGTGAGCATGTTTTCCACCTGCGCTTCCTGGGTCCCCGCAGCCTTAATCGATTCCAGAGTACGCTCTGCAGCGCCCATGGCAATGCGGAGCAGGGTGACCGGGTAGATGACCATGTTCACGCCGACGCCCTGAAGCTGCTCCACGGTGAAGAGGTCGCTTTTGCCGAACTCGGTCATGTTGGCCAGGATGGGCACGTCAACTGCGTCGCGGATGGCCTGGAACTCGCTCAAATCACGCATGGCTTCGGGGAAGATGGCGTCGGCGCCGGCATCCACCAGTGCTTTGGCGCGGTCCTGTGCGGCCTGGATTCCTTCGACGGCGCGGATGTCTGTGCGGGCCATGATGAGGAAGTTCGGGTCGCGGCGTGCGTCTGCTGCGGCGCGGATGCGTTTGGTGGCGGTGTCGATGTCGACGACGTTCTTGCCGTCCAGGTGCCCGCAGCGCTTGGGGTTGAACTGGTCCTCGATGTGGCAGCCGGCCAGGCCCGCGTTTTCGAGTTCCTGGATGGTGCGGGCTACGTTCATGGGTTCGCCGAAGCCTGTGTCGGCGTCCACCAAGGAGGGCAGGTCCGTCATGCGGGCGATCTGTCCGGCCCGGGTGGCTACCTCGGTCAGGGTGGTCAGGCCGATGTCCGGCAGCCCGAGGTCGTTGGCCAGGACGGCGCCGGAGATGTACACGCCGGCGAAGCCCTTTTCCTCGATCAGCCGTGCTGAGAGCGGGTTGAACGCACCCGGGAACTGCTGCACGGTCCCGGAGGCCAGCAGTTCCCGCAGCTTGAGCCGTTTCTGTTCGGGCGTGACTTTGGAGTACAGCATTTAGAACAGTCCCTTGGGTGCGTTGCTGAGGTCGATCACGCCGGGTGCTGCTGTGATGTTCAGTTGGTCCAGTTCGCCTTCGCCCAGTTCGGTGACACGTTCGACGGCGGCCAGGAACCTTTCGATTTCGGCTTCCTCCACCAACCCGGCGGCGAGGGTGCGGAACTTGTTCACGTACTGCTCGCGGGCGAACGGCCGGGCACCGAGCGGGTGGGCGTCGGCGACGGCGATCTCGTCCGTGACAACCGACCCATCCGTGAGTGTGATGACAACAGTGCCGCCGAAGGCTTTCTCTGCGATGTCCAACGAGTGGTAGCGGCGGGTCCATTCCGGGTCTTCCACGGTGGTGACTTTGTGCCAGAGTTCCACGGTGTCCGGGCGTGCGGCGCGTTCGGGGGCGTAGGAGTCCACGTGGTGCCAGGCGCCGTCCTGCAGGGCGACGGTGAAGATGTACGGGATGGAGTGGTCCAGGGTTTCACGGGATGCGGTGGGGGAGTACTTCTGGGGGTCGTTCGCGCCGGAACCGATCACGTAGTGCGTGTGGTGGCTGGTCTTGATCAGCACGGATTCCACCTTGGCCGGGTCGGTGGTTTCGGGGTGCTCGCGGTGGAGTTTGCGGGCGAGGTCGATCCACGCCTGGGCCTGGTATTCGGCAGAGTGTTCCTTGGTGTACGTGTCCAGGATGGCGCGCTTGGCTTCACCGGGCAGCGGCAGGGGAACCTCGTAGGAGGCGTCCGGGCCGTCCAGCATCCAGGCGATCACGCCGTCTTCGCCTTCGTAGATCGGCACCGGTGAGGTCTGGCCGCGCATGGAGCGGTCTACGGCTTCGACGGCCATTTTGCCTGCGAAGGCCGGGGCGTGGGCTTTCCAGGTGGAGATTTCGCCCTTGCGGGATTGCCGGGTGGCCGTGGTGGTGTGCAGGGCCTGGCCCACGGACTGGAAGATCGTCTCAACATCGAGGCCCAACAACGTGCCGATACCGGCTGCGGCGGACGGGCCGAGATGGGCCACATGGTCGATCTTGTGCTTGTGCAGGCAGATGGCCTTGACAAGGTTCACCTGGATCTCGTAGCCGGTAGCGATGGCACGGACCAGGTCCGCGCCGTTGGAACCGACGTGCTGGGCGACGGCGAGGATCGGCGGGATGTTATCGCCCGGGTGGGAGTAATCCGCGGCCAGGAACGTGTCGTGGTAATCGAGTTCGCGCACGGCAACACCGTTGGCCCAGGCAGCCCACTCCGGGGAGACCTGCTCGCTGATGCCGAAAACGTGGGCGCCCTTGCCGTTGGTACTGGGCGCGTGCGTGAGGGCCTGCGCGCGGGCGGCGACGATGGGTGCCCGGTTCAGCGAGGCGATGGCCACCGAAGCGTTGTCGATGATCCGGTTGATCACCATGTCGGTGACCTCCGGGGTGACCTCGACGGGGTCGGCGGCGACCACGGCGATCTTGTGCGCCAACTGCTCCTCGCGGGGGAGGTTCTCTTCGCTCTTGTAGACGCGGACGTGGTTGATCTTGACCATGGTGCTCCTTCTAGTGAGTCGTTCTAGCGGGCCGGATGAGCGGCCTTGACGTGGGTGAGACTGCGGTGGAGGTGAAGTGTGGTTGCGGCCTCTGCCAGCCGCGGGTTGCCGGCGGCGATGGCCTCGGCGATGGCGGCGTGCTCGGCGGCGGCCGCGTGGAGCCTGGCTGCGTCGTCGGCTGCCAGCCGGCGGACCCTGACCAAGTGGACTCGGAGGCTGCGCATGGCCTGGGCCAAATAGCTGTTTGAAATTGCAGAGTCGATGGCGTCGTCCAAGCGGCTAACCAACGCGTAGTACTCGTGCCGCGCGGGGTCCTCGTCGCTGAGCAATTCAGGCGCCAGCAGCAGTTGGGCATGCAGCTCGGCGAACACCCCCGGCTCGCCACGTTGGGCGGCCAGGGCCGCGGCCCTCACCTCAAGGGTTTCGCGCAGTTCGAACAGTTCGTCAATGCTGTCCAGCGAGATATCGGTAACGACGACGCCGCGGCCTCCTGCCGCCGTCGTGAGTCCTTCTGCGGTGAGCCGGCTCAGCGCTTCCCGGACCGGGGTGCGGGACACGCCAAGACGTTCGGACTGCTCGACTTCCGCGAGGACCGTGCCTGGCCGAAGGCGCCATTCAATGATGTCTTCACGGAGGGCGTTGTAAGCCCTATCACTGGCGCGCATGCCATCAGTGTATACACAGGGCCCTCAGATAGTCATTAAGGCGACCATAAATCGCATCTCTGTATACATACGAGTTTATGCGCGGTTCCATCCGTACTCGTTTTCCGGCCGGCCAGGGGTGCCGTACCGCGGCGCCCTGGTGACGGTGCCGGCGTCTGCCAAGTACTCCAGGTAGCGGCGGGCGGTGACGCGGGACATGCCAAGCGCGTCCATCACCTCACTTGCTGACACCGGCTGATGTCCGGCCCGCACCAGGTCTTTCACTGCTTCCAACGTGGACCCGGATAGGCCCTTGGGTAGTGGAAGCTCTGTTGGTGCCCGAAGACTGGCAAACGCTTGGTCGACATCCCTCTGCGATGCTCCGGCTTTGGAGATCCCGGACATCGAACCAGCCAACTGTTCGCGGAAGGTCCGGTAGCTGCCGAGTTTGTCCGCGAACGTAGCGTAAGTGAAGGGCTTGATGAGGTACTGCACGACGCCGATGGAGACGGCGCTGCGCACGATGTTCAGTTCCCGGACGGCAGTGATGGCAATGATGTCGGCAAACACTCCTGCAGACCTCATGCGCCGGGCGACATCCAGGCCGTGCAGGTCCGGCAAATTCATGTCCAGGAGGACCAGGTCCACCGGCGTGGCGGATGCGGCGAATTCGCCAAGGATGCGGAGGGCTGACTGGCCGTCGGGCGCCGTCCCCACCAAGGTGAAACCGTCCAAGCGGCCTATGTAGACGGAGTGGGCGTCCGAGGCTATCGGCTCGTCCTCCACCACAAGGACGCGGATGTCTGTCATGCCTTCTCTTCCTCGGGAACCGGAGCGGGCAGCACAACGTGGAACTGTGCCCCGCCGGGATTGCTGATGGTCATCGTACCTTTGAGCCGATCCACTGCTTGACGAACAAGGGCGAGGCCGACGCCGCGGCCATGTGAACCCCGCGGATTTTCAGTGGAGGACTTGGTGCTGAATCCGTACTGCAGGATGTCATCAATGGAGTCCGGGTTGATTCCGCTGCCCGAGTCCCGCACCGTGAATTCGACGACGGCGGGCCACGCTTCGACTTCCAGCTCCACCTTCCTGGGCAACCCGCCGGCGGCTGCAGCATCAATAGCGTTGTCCAGTAGGTTTCCCAGGATGGTCACCAGGTCCTGGACCTCCAGGCCCCGGACACCGGAATCCCCGGACGTCCTGACAACCAGGTCCACCCCACGTTCATGGGCTTCGGCTGCCTTGCCCATTACCAGGGCGCTCATGACGGGCTCGTCCACAGAGGCCACCATGTCATCGGTCAGCTGCTGGCTGAGTTGAAGATCCTTGGTGGCAAAGTCCAGGGCCTGCGGAGTGCGGCCCAGTTCCAGCAGGGACACGATCATGTGCAGCCGGTTGGCGTGCTCATGGGTTTGGGCCCGCAAGGCATCAGAGAGAGTCTTCATCGTTTGGAGTTCCGTGCCCAGGGACTCGATTTCCGTGCGGTCCCGGATAGTCGCCACTGTGCCGTAGACGGCAGGTTTTTGCCTGCTGCGCTCAGGCACCGGCCCCACCGCAGGAGCCTGGTTGACCACTAGGATCCGTGAACCCGTCAGATGGATTTCGTCGTGTGCTGGCCGGCCGGATTCGAACAGCGCCCGCAGGCTGCCATCGAAGGGGAGCTCGGACAGTTTCGGGGCAGCGTCAGGTGACCGGTCGGCGTCGGAGGGTTGGAGTCCCAACAGCTCCGCTGCCTGGTCGTTGTACATCACGGCTTTCCCCTGTGTGTCGATCAGGATCACGCCCTCGCGGACCGAATGGAGGACGGACTCGTAGTAGGCGAAGAGCTGCGCCAGCTGTTCGGGTCCCCATCCGCGCGTGACGGAGCGGAGGTAGCGTCCCAGCATCCAGGAAGCGAAAGACCCAAAGGTCAACACCACCAGCGCAATCCCACCAATCACCCCCAACCGCTCGGCGACATCGGTGTCCACCGTGCGGACCGTGACGCCGGCAGCTACCAGGGCCTTGATGTTTCCATCGCTATCCTTGACGGGCGCAATGGTGCGGACCGATGGGCCCAAGGTGCCCGCGGTGACTTCGGTGAATGTTTCGCCGCGCAGCGCGGGTTCAATGGTGCCGATGTACGGCTTGCCCAGCTCCTCTGTCCGGGGATGGGTCCAGCGTGTCCGGTCCGGAGCCATGATCGTGATGAAGTCGGCCTCGGCGTCGTCCATGACGTCCCGGGCGTAAGGCTGCAGGACCGCAGAGGGATCTGCCGTTCCGGCCGCCTCCAGGACAAGGGGGTTGTTCGCGATCGAGGCTGCGAGGGCAAGCATCCGTCCACCGGCATTGTCATAGGCCCTGTCCCTGGCCTCCACCACGGAGAACGCCCCGAAGACCGCAGTCAGCACAAGGACGAACAGCAGGTTCGCCACGAACAAGCGGCGGGCGATGCTCCAGCTGTGAAACACATGGACCTCCATGACCAATATGACCGCAACGGTGATGTGTGTCACCAACGGCTCAATGATGGATATCACACAAGGGCAGCGGAGTGGACATCAGTGCAGGACCGCAGCGCCTTTACACAGTATCCAAAGGAGAATCCCATGACCTCTCAACGAGGAGAGTCGGCAGTAGCTGCCAAAGCTGGACGCAAGGGGCTCGACAAGTCGCATTACTTGTACATCGCTGTCATCCTGGCCGTAGTGCTGGGTGCAGTGGTCGGCCTGGTGTTCCCGGAGGTCGGCAAGTCACTCAAGCCGCTCGGCGATGGCTTCATCAAGCTCATCAAAATGATGATCGCTCCGGTCATTTTCTGCACCATCGTCCTGGGCATCGGCTCCATCGCCAAGGCGGCCACCGTTGGCAAGGTCGGCGGCCTGGCCCTCGGCTACTTCGTGGCCATGTCAACCTTCGCCCTGGCTATCGGCCTTGTGGTCGGCAACCTGATCCACCCGGGTGAGGGGCTCAAGCTGACCCCGTACGATCCCACCAAGAAGGCCGACACGAACAGCACCGTCGACTTCCTCCTGGGAATCATCCCCGGTGACATCCCCGTGCTGCCTACCCTGCTTGCTGCCATCCTGGTCGGTTTCGCCCTGCAGAAGATGGGCAAGCAAGGCGCCCCCATCCTCGGCGCCATCGGACACGGACAACGGCTTGTCTTCCGCATCCTCATCATGATCATGTGGCTGGCTCCGGTTGGCGCTTTTGGCGCCATCGCCGCCGTCGTCGGCGCCACCGGCGCCCAGGCGATCCTCAGCATGTTCACCCTGATGCTGGCCTTCTACGTCACCTGCGCCCTGTTCATCGTGGTCATCCTGGGCACCCTGCTTCGTGCAGTTGCCGGCGTGAACATCTTCCGGCTCATGAAGTACCTGGCCCGCGAGTACCTCCTGATCTTCTCCACCTCTTCCTCCGAGGCCGCACTGCCCCGCCTCATCGCCAAGATGGAGCACCTGGGTGTCTCCAAGCCGGTGGTCGGCGTCACGGTTCCCACGGGCTACTCCTTCAACCTTGACGGCACTGCGATCTACCTGACCATGGCTTCCCTGTTCGTCGCCAACGCCATGGGCACGCCGCTGGACCTCGGTGCGCAGATCTCCCTGCTGGTCTTCATGATCATCGCCTCCAAGGGCGCGGCAGGCGTTACCGGTGCCGGACTTGCGACCCTGGCGGCCGGCCTCCAGGCACACAAGCCGGAACTCCTGGGCGGCGTGGGCATGATCGTGGGAATCGACCGCTTCATGTCCGAGGCCCGCGCGCTGACCAACTTCACAGGCAATGCCGTGGCAACCGTCCTGATCGGTACCTGGGTCAAGGAAATCGACAACGGACAGGTGGAACGCGTCCTCTCCGGGAGCGAGCCCTTCGATGAGCAGACCATGATCGCCCACGGTGTCGAAGAAGAGGCTGCCCCTGAAGCCGACAACCGCGAGAAGGCAACCGTCTAGCAAGGACGAGTTCCTGCAGGACGGATGAGTCGAAGGCCG
Organism: Arthrobacter sp. AK01; assembly: GCF_021109375.1. NCBI lineage: Bacteria > Bacillati > Actinomycetota > Actinomycetes > Micrococcales > Micrococcaceae > Arthrobacter > Arthrobacter sp. AK01. The sequence goes on along the minus strand of NZ_JAJOHP010000009.1, from coordinate 87,817 downwards.
GCCTCCCCCGGGGGGCCGGCCTTCGGCATTTAACGCCCCACCGCCGGACCAATTGCCGAACCTTCGACCTCAACTAGAGGGTCAAGGCTCAACGGTGGGACAAAGTCAAGTTCCCCAAATAACCGTGTCGGGCGCTGTAGCCTAGGTGGGTAGTAGCGCTGTAGCTGGGGGCCAGCGGCAGGGAAGATCGTCGTCGAAAGAGTGGTTAGATACGTGAGCATCGAACGGGGTTCAGCAACGCTGGAAGGCACCGAGCTCGATCTGGAAGACGCCATCATGGGGCCCACGGGCCGCCCTCACCGCGAATTTCCGGAACCGGCTCCACTTGCCTCCCACGGCCCGGCGAGAGTCATCGCCATGGTCAACCAAAAAGGTGGCGTGGGCAAGACCACGTCCACCATCAACCTCGCTGCTGCGCTCGCCGAATACGGCCGGCGCGTGCTGTTGGTGGACTTCGATCCCCAGGGCGCACTGTCCGCGGGTCTTGGTGCCAATCCGCACGAACTGGACCTCACCGTCTACAACGTCCTGATGGACCGCAAAGTAGACATCCGTGATGCCATCCAGCAGACCGGCGTCGAGGGCGTTGACCTTCTTCCTGCCAACATCGACCTCTCTGCCGCGGAAGTCCAGCTCGTTAACGAGGTGGCCCGCGAGCAAGTCCTGGATCGCGCGCTCAAGAGCGTCGAGGACGATTACGACGTCGTCCTGATTGACTGCCAGCCGTCCTTGGGACTCCTGACCGTCAATGCGCTGACGGCGGCCCATGGAGTGATCATCCCGCTGATTTGCGAGTTCTTCGCCTTGCGGGCCGTTGCGCTCCTGGTGGAGACCATTGAAAAAGTACAGGACCGGCTTAACCCGCGACTTCAGGTGGACGGTGTCCTGGCCACCATGTACGACGCCCGCACCCTGCACAGCCGCGAAGTGATCTCACGCCTCGTGGAGGCCTTCGGCGACAAGGTCTTCGAGACTGTCATCAAGCGTTCCATCAAGTTTGCGGATGCCACCGTGGCGGCCGAACCGATCACCAGTTACGCGGGCAACCACATCGGTGCCGACGCCTACCGCCGCCTTGCCAAGGAACTGATCTCGCGCGGCGGCGCGCCGTAGCGGACGGTGGGACCCTCACTCGCCCCGACCGCGGACGCGGGTTCCGCCGTCACCGCAGAAGCGCCCGACGCCGGTACCTCCGAAGGCCGTAAGGCGGGCTTCGAGGTACGGCTGGCCAACTTCACCGGCCCGTTCGATCTCTTGCTTGGCCTTATTTCCAAGCACAAGCTGGATATCACCGAGGTGGCCTTGGCCACCGTTACCGATGAATTCATCAAATACATCCGCCGTCTCCAGGAACTGGGGGAGGACTGGGCCCTGGATGAAGCCAGCGAGTTCCTGGTGATCGCGGCGACGCTGCTTGACCTGAAGGCAGCCCGGCTTCTGCCTGCGGGCGAGGTGGAGGACGCTGAGGATATCGCGCTCCTGGAGGCAAGGGACCTTCTCTTCGCCCGGCTCCTGCAGTACAAGGCCTTCAAGCAGATTGCCGGAATCATGGGCGAAACCCTGGAACAGGAAGCCCGCCGATACCCACGGCAAGTGGCACTGGAAGGTCATTTCGCCGCCCTGTTGCCCGAGCTCGTGTGGCGGCACACGCCCGGGCAGTTCGCGGAACTCGCCGCCAAAGCACTGAAACCCAAGGACGCAGCCCCGGCCGAGGTGGGATTGGACCACCTCCATGCCCCTCCGGTCAGCGTCAAGGAGCAGGCCGAGATTATGGGTTACCGCCTGAAGTTGGGTGCGCCACTGTCCTTTCAAACGCTGATAGCCGATGCCGCAACAACCTTGGTGGTGGTGGCACGTTTCCTGGCTTTGCTGGAGATGTTCCGCGACCGTGTGGTTGCCTTCGAACAGCCCGGCCCCCTGGCCGAGCTGACGGTTCGCTGGACGGGCGATGACGCCGGCTGGGACAGTTCCAGCTTGAATGAGGAATACGAAGCAGGGCCCGATGCGGGAAGCGGAGAGAACACCAGTGAGTGAGCAGGAAACGGCCCTTGACGGTCTGTCTGAACTGGAAATGCTGCCCGGCGGTGCGCGGTCGGCCTTGGAGGCGGTCCTCATGGTCATTGACGAACCGGCCGCCTCCGAGGAGTTGGCCGTGGGACTCAACGTAACGGTCGCCGTCGTCGAGGATTTGCTGCATGACCTGCAGCGGGAGTATAGCGGCTATACTGTTAAAGCCCCGGACGTGGATGCTGTCGGCTTTGTCGATGCCAGCACTGCACCCCGGGGTTTTGAATTGCGGAACGTCGCCGGCGGGTGGCGGATCTACTCACGGTCGGATTTTGCCGACATCGTGGGCAGGTTCGTTCTCGAAGGGCAGACCACCAGGCTCACTCAGGCAGCGCTTGAAACCTTGGCGGTCATCGCCTATCGGCAACCGGTCTCCAGGGCCCGGGTGTCTGCCATTCGCGGCGTCAACGTCGATTCTGTAGTCCGGACTCTGACCCAACGGGGTTTGATCGAGGATTCCGGAAACGATCCCGAATCCGGAGCTGTCCTTTACCGGACAACCTCCTACTTCCTGGAACGGATGGGCATCGGCTCGGTGGCGGAATTGCCCCAGCTTTCGCCGCACCTTCCAGGTTTGGAAGGGATCGACGAGCACTACGACGCCAGCCGGATGTAGCCACGGCTGCATCGGCACAGCACGAGAACTTAATACGGACAAAGCGGCACCATACGAACGGTGCCACAGCAACAAGGGGCAGACGATGTCTGCCCGGCTGGCTAGTGTTGATTTCAGCACTGAATGCCGGCCATTACTACACAAGGACGGGTCATGACACAGGCGGGACGCCAGAGTTCACCACGTAACGGTTCGGGACGCAACAGTTCTGGACGCAATGAGGCCAAGGGCGGCGCAGGCCGCTCCAACGCCGGCGGCTTCTCCGGCCGCGGCGGAAGCGCCGGCGCGGGAAAGCGCAACTTCACCCAGGGCGAGGGCCGCCCGTTTAAGGCTTCCAAGCCACGGGAAGCGGCCCCCTTCGATCCCGATAACCCCACATCGGCTGCCGACTTCGATCGGCGCGAGGCCGCCAGGCCCGCCAAGCCCTTCCGCAAGCCAGGCTCCAACAAGCCCGGCTTCGGCAAGGCACCGGGAACTCCGGGCGCAATAAAGCCGAAGGCGAAGCCTGCCAAGCAGTTTGGCTCCAAGGCCTTCGGCAGCGAACGCTTCGGCCAGAACCTCGGTCCCATCCGCAAGCCGGGCCGCAACCGTGGTCCGCGCCAGGAAGTCCCGCAGTCGGACCTCCACGACGTTGACGGCGTACGCCTGCAGAAGGTCATGGCCCAGGCCGGCGTGGCTTCCCGCCGCGTGTGCGAGGAAATGATCCTTGAAGGCCGTGTCGAGGTTGATGGCGTTGTCACCACGGAGCTCGGAATGCGCGTGGACCCCACGTCCGCCGTGATCCACGTTGATGGCATCCGGATCCAGCTCGACGAAACCCTCGTGTACATGGTCTTCAACAAGCCCAAGGGCGTCGTTTCCACCATGGAGGACCCCGAGGGCCGCCCCTGCATCAGCGACTTCCTCAAGAACAACAAGAACAAGGGCGAACGCCTGTTCCACGTAGGCCGCCTCGACGTCGCCACTGAGGGCCTGCTGCTGTTGACCAACGACGGCGAACTCGCCAACCGCTTGACGCACCCTTCCTATGAGGTACCCAAGACGTACCTCGTCCAGGTGCGCGGACCGTTCCCGCAGGGCGTCGGTGCGAAGCTGAAGAACGGCGTCGAGCTTGAAGACGGCGTGGCTGCAGTGGACTCCTTCCGCCTGGTTGACTCCACACCTGGCCACGTCCTGATTGAGGTTGTTCTCCACTCGGGAAAGAACCGTATTGTGCGCCGCATGTTCGACGCCGTCGGCTTCCCCGTTGAGCGGCTTGTCCGCGTCAAGGTCGGTCCCATCGGCTTGGGCGATCAGCGCCAGGGGAGCATCCGCAACCTCGGCAGGCAGGAAGTCGGTCACCTCCTGGCATCCGTAGGGCTCTAGGGCATGTCGGCATTCGGTACGCACGGCCGGGGCCATCTTGATGGTCCGGTCGTCGTTCTTGGTACTGGCTTGTTGGGGGCCAGCATTGGCCTCGGCCTGCGCGGACGTGGAGTTCCGGTCTTCCTTTCCGACCCCTCGCCCACCAACCAGGCTGTGGCGGTGGACATCGGGGCGGGACGGCCGGTGGCAGAACTGGAAGAAGAACCCCAGCTCGTCGTTGTTGCTGCACCGCCGGATGTTACTGCCGACGTTGTCCAACAGGCACTGACGGACTACCCGTCCGCCGTCGTGGTCGATATCGCCAGCGTGAAGGCCACTATCCAAGCGCAGCTGCGCGAACGCGGCGTGGACCTTTCCCGTTATGTGGGTACGCACCCAATGGCGGGCCGGGAAAAGTCCGGTCCCGTGGCTGCGCGGGGAGAGCTTTTCACCTCCATGCCGTGGGTTGTCTGCCCGTCGGATGAAACCGGAGCCAATGCCCTGCAAACGGCGCGTTCGCTCGCTGGTGACCTGGGCGGTATCGTCTCCCAGTTCACGGCCGATGAGCACGATGAAGCAGTGGCCTTGGTGTCGCATCTGCCGCAGGTCATGTCTTCCCTGCTGGCCAGCCGGCTGCAAGGTACGCCCCTGCACGCCCTGTCGCTGGCAGGCAACGGGCTCCGTGACACCACCCGCATCGCAGCCAGCGATCCCACCCTCTGGGTTCAGATCCTGGGCGGCAATGCCGAAAAGGTTGTGTCCATCCTGCACGGTGTCCGCGAGGACCTGAACCGCTTGATCGGAACACTGGAAGAACCGACGGCGCCGGGTGCCCGGCTCGATCTGGCTCAGCTGATCAGCGAGGGCAACGCAGGACAGGCACGGATTCCGGGCAAGCACGGTGGACCTCCGCAGGCGTACTCGTGGCTCACTATCCTGGTGGACGACAAGCCAGGCCAGATTGCGCACCTCCTTACGGAGATCGGCGAGATCGGCGTGAACCTTGAGGATCTTCGACTCGACCATTCGTCGGGACAAAACGTGGGCATGGTGGAGCTCTCCGTGCTTCCCAGCAAGCACGACCTCCTTGTTGAAGCTTTGACTGACCGTGGATGGCGGGTACTCCAGTAATGACGCGTGAATTCTTCGGCCCGGAAACGGTCGCCCGCCCGGGCAAGCCGTTGGTGATTGCCATCGACGGCCCTTCGGGATCGGGCAAATCCAGTGTCAGCAAGGAAGTTGCCCGGCGCTTGAAGCTGGCGTACCTCGATACCGGTGCGATGTATCGTGCCTTGACGTGGTACTGCCTAAAGACCGGCGTTGACCTCCAAGACGGCGCGGCAGTGGAGCAGGCTTCCAAGACCATGCCTTTGGAAATCAGCACCACCACCGTCACGGAGTACGTGGCCGTTGACGGCACGGACATCACGGATGAGATTCGGGATCCCCTGATCTCGTCGTCGGTGAGCGCCGTTGCCACAACCCTGGGTGCCCGCACCGAGCTCATCCGTCGCCAGCGCGAGCTGATCGATCAGCACCATCACCGCATGGTGGTGGAGGGACGCGACATCACCACAGTCGTGGCTCCCAATGCCGAGGTCCGCATGCTCCTGACCGCCAGTGAGGAAGCCCGGCTCCGGCGTCGCGGCATCCAACTGGGTGGTACTCAGAGCAGGGAACAACTCGCCGCCCAGGTCATCCAGCGCGACGCCAAGGACTCCACAGTGGTGAACTTCACCCAAGCAGCAGATGGTGTTGTGACGCTGGATTCCTCGGATCTGAACTTTGAGGAAACTGTAGAGACCGCTCTGGCGATCGTCAGCAAGGTGATCTATGGCGACTAGGAACCAGCTTCCCTCCGCGTGGACCAGGGCGTGGAGCCGACCCGTTGGTTGGTTCCTTGACCACGTCATCTACCGGACCATCGTGGCGGGCAAGGGCAACGTTCCCGCTGCCGGACCGGTTATTTTCGCCGCGAACCACATCAGTTTCCTGGACGGGCCGGTGATGTTCGGCGCGTCCCCGCGTCCCATGCACATCCTCGTCAAGAAAGAGATGTTTAAGGGAATCCTGGGGTCAGTCCTGCGGGGATCCGGACAAATTCCGGTTGACCGCGCGGGTGACCGCACGGCCCTGCATATCGGAAAGCAACTGCTCGACGACGGCCGCTGCGTCGGGATTCTTCCGGAAGGGACCCGGGGGAGCGGTGCAGCCGAAAGCATCAGCAACGGGGTTGCGTGGCTCGCCATCAACTCAGGAGCAACTGTCATTCCGGTCGCCATCCTCGGAACCCGCCAGGGCGACGAGCACCGCGACCATATCCCCAAACCACGCCGGAAGCTCCATGTCAGCTTCGGCGAACCCATCACGGTGAAGCGCCGGAAGGGTGAACCGGGGCGTGTTTCAATGGACAGGGCAGCTGCGGAAATCCGTGAAGCCCTGGCCGGACACGTCCAGGACGCCATCCGGGCAACAGGCCAGGGCCTTCCCCAGGATCCTGCGCCCGGAGAACCAACTCCGCAGCACCGCCACACAGCAGTAGCCGGGACGCCGGCAGACCACCACTAAGGAAAGTGCAATGAGCGATACGACTCAAAAATCCGGCCTCCACGGAGCCGGCGACGACGAATACACGCCCACCGGCACCGACCAGGTGGCTGAAAACCTGGCTGCCCTGGACGATGACGAGGCCGAGCTCCGCGCGGCTACCCTCCGGGCCGGCCTGGACGACTACGAACTCGACGAAGAAGACGCCGCGCTGCTCAGCGGTGAGTACGGCGATGAGGGCGACGAAGGTCCCCTCAAGCTGGATCCCGTCCTGGCCATCATTGGACGCCCGAACGTGGGCAAGTCCACGCTGGTCAACCGCATCCTGGGCCGCCGCGAAGCCGTTGTTGAAGACACCCCGGGCGTTACTCGCGACCGCGTCATGTACTCGGCCCGCTGGAATGGCCGCAACTTCACCTTGGTCGATACCGGTGGATGGGAGCACGATGCCAAGGGCATCCATGCCCGCGTAGCCGAGCAGGCTGAGATGGCCGTTGAGCTTGCCGACGCCGTTCTCTTCGTCGTGGACTCCGCCGTCGGCGCGACCGCCACGGACGAGGGCGTCATGAAGATGCTCCGCAAGAGCAAGAAGCCGGTCATCATGGTGGCCAACAAGGTGGATGACTTCGCGCAGGAAGCCGACTCGGCAACATTGTGGGGCCTCGGCTTCGGTGAGCCGTACCCGGTGTCGGCGCTGCACGGCCGTGGCGTGGCCGACCTCCTTGACCACGTCATGGACACCCTGCCCGAGTACTCCTTGGTGGAAGGCGTGGAACGCTCAGGTGGCCCCCGCAGGATCGCCCTGATCGGCCGCCCGAATGTGGGCAAGTCTTCCTTGCTGAACAAGCTCGCAGGCTCTGAACGAGTTGTGGTTGATCCGCTGGCCGGCACCACGCGTGACCCGGTTGATGAGTTCATCGAACTCGGTGACCGCACATGGCGCTTCGTGGATACCGCGGGTATCCGCCGGCGCCAGCACATGGCCCAGGGCGCCGACTTCTACGCGTCCCTGCGTACGCAGGCTGCGCTCGAAAAGGCGGAGGTCGCCGTCGTGCTTCTTGCCGTTGACGAAGTCCTCAGCGAGCAGGACGTCCGTATCCTCCAGCTGGCTATCGAATCCGGCCGTGCACTGGTTCTCGCCTTCAACAAGTGGGACCTGCTGGACGACGAACGCCGCCGGTACCTCGAACGCGAAATCGAACAGGACCTTGCCCACGTTGAATGGGCTCCGCGCGTTAACATCTCAGCCAAGACCGGCTGGCACAAGGACCGCCTGGTCCCGGCGCTGGACATCGCCCTGGAGAGCTGGGACCGCCGTATCCCCACGGGACGCTTGAACGCGTTCCTGGGCGAACTGGTTGCAGCGCACCCGCACCCGGTCCGCGGCGGCAAGCAGCCCCGCATCCTCTTCGGCACCCAGGCCTCCAGCCGCCCGCCGAAGTTCGTTCTCTTCACCACTGGGTTCCTGGATCCCGGATACCGACGTTTCATCACGCGTCGCCTGCGCGAAACGTTCGGCTTCGAGGGTACGCCCATCGAGGTCAACATGCGCGTACGCGAGAAGCGTGGCAAGAAGCGCTAAGTGAGACGGGCATCACAGCCAACATTGGCTGTGATGGCGTCTCCGACCTCCAACTTCGTGTAAGCTTTTGGAGGTGGTTCGGCCGGACTGCTTAGGTGGGACTCTTCGGAGGAAAACTTAGGCGGAGAACGGTGGAACCAGCGGGCTGTAGCGCAGCTTGGTAGCGCACTTGACTGGGGGTCAAGGGGTCGCAGGTTCAAATCCTGTCAGCCCGACCAAAAAGGCCGGAATCACGCGGAAACGCGGGATTCCGGCCTTTGGCCGTTAAGCTGGCACGATCTCCCGGCCCCGCTTGTCGGTCCTCGCGTTCAACGCCGGGGAGAACGAGCAAGGCCGGAAGCCGGCTACACCCTTTCCAGCGCCCCGAGGGCCCTCACCAGTGGCTCAAGCTCGGGAACTGACTCGGCTGCCTCCAAGGCGGAAGCCAACGTTTCATCATGCACCGGTTTTGCCGCCTCATGGAGCTTCTGGCCGGACAGCGTCAGCTCTGTGTAGATGCCGCGGCGATCATCGGCGCACAGGATGCGGGTGAGCAGCCCCCGGTCCTCAAGCCGGTTAACCAGCCGGGTGGTGGCGCTGCTGGAGAGGGCCGTGGCCCGGGCGAGCTGCTGCATCCGCATATGCCAGCCGTCCTGGCGGCTCAGTGCATCCAGGACCGTGTACTCCACCACGGACAGCTCGCTCGAAGCCTGGAGGGACTTCTCCAGTTCCGCCTCGATGCTTCCGTGCAGGGCGGCAAGGGTCCGCCAGCCCTGCGCCCGTACTTCTACGGCGTCATCCTTGATGCCCATGTCTGCTGTGCTCCTGCCTGGTTTTCGTGTCGATCGCGACGCATCCCAAAGTAGTTGCTTGCGCAAGTACCTAGCGTGTGCAACTATATATAAAGCGTCTGCAACTATTATTCTACGGTTCCCGGCGGCGCACTTCCACTTCCCGAGGGAACCAAGCATCTAAGGAGCTCCACATGCCCGCAGGGTTGATTGCCCTTGCCCTCGGCGGATTCGGTATTGGCCTGACCGAGTTCGTGATCATGGGCCTTTTGCCCGAGGTTGCCGCCGATTTCCAGGTCAGCGAGGCTTCGGCCGGCTGGTTCATCTCCGGTTACGCCCTCAGTGTCACAGTTGGCGCCCTCCTGGTGACGGCTGCAGTCACCAGGCTGCCTCGCAAGCCCGTACTCATTGGCTTGCTGGTTCTCTTCATCGCCGGCAACTTCCTGTCCGCGATCGCGGACAGCTACACAGCTATGCTGATCGGCCGGATTGTCGCAGCCCTGTGCCACGGAGCATTCTTCGGTATTGGTTCGGTGGTGGCTGCCAGCCTTGTGCCGGCACACAAGAAGGCTGCTGCAATTGCCATCATGTTTACGGGCCTTACTGCCGCCAATGTCCTCGGTGTTCCGTTCGGAACCCTGCTGGGCCAGAACTTCGGATGGCGCTCAACGTTCTGGGCCATTACGGTCATCGGCGTCGTTGCACTTCTTGGCATCGCACTGATGGTCCCCAAGGCCAGCACAGAACCTACCAACGGTCTCCGCAGCGAACTGGGGGCGTTCAAGTCCGGCCAGGTGTGGCTCTCCATCATCGTGACCATCCTCGGCTTCGGCGGTATGTTTGGCGCCTTTACCTACATCGCGTTCACGCTGACGGAGGTCTCCGGGTTCCAGTCCAGCGCCGTGCCGTGGCTGCTGGTGCTCTTTGGCGGCGGCCTGTTCGTGGGTAACTTCCTGGGCGGCAAGGCGGCCGACAAAGCACTCGACAAGTCACTCGTCGTCATCCTCGCCGGGCTCGTCGTGGTGTTGGTCTTCTTCGCCCTCACGGCGTCCAACAGCATTGCCACGCTGATCTCGCTGGCACTGATGGGCGGGTTCGGCTTCGCTACGGTCCCAGGTCTGCAGATGCGGGTCATGCACTTCGCTTCCGCTGCCCCAACGTTGGCGTCAGGGGCCAACATCGGTGCTTTCAACCTGGGCAACGCGCTGGGAGCCTGGCTTGGCGGCGTGACCATCACCGCCGGCCTCGGCTACACGTCTCCCATCTGGGCAGGCGCGGGCATTACGGTCGCTGCGTTGCTGGTCATGGTCTTTGCCGCTGCAGCAGCCAAGCGCGGGGGAGCAGTGGCACCCGCCGGAACGCCCGACGTCGAACGCGAACCGCGTGAGGCGCCTGTCGCCTGACGCTGGACATCGGTTAAGAAAGGAAGCCCGCCGCGGATCGTTCCGTGGCGGGCTTTCCGCGTCCTACGTGTTGGGCGCTGCACCGTGTGTATTGGGTGAGGCGTCGCGCGATTCCTGGTCTGCGGTTTTGGCGGCCCTCAAACGTTCATTTTCTGCCTGCTTCAGCACCTTCATTTGTTTGCCCCGCCGCCGCCAAAGGGCCCACAGGATGGTGACGGCAATGAAGATGAGCAGTGCGGCAATGGCCGAAACTGCCGTCCACGTTGTGAAGAAACCCGCATCCACGCTCAGGGTACGCTGACCGGCGTGGGCCGACTCCGTGCTGCCGAAGACGATGCCGGCGGTGAGCAGGTTGGGGGTGGCAATGGCGACGGCCACCAGCACAATAGCGATTTTCCAGGGCCAGGTAATCGACTTGCGGGTGGCCTGCCATGCGACAAGGAGCGGAATGAAGGTAAAGACGAAGCCGTAGAACATGCCCACCAGGACGCTGGCGCCAAGATCACGCCTGATCTGCCCGGCGATGACGTCGGACCACCAGCGGGGCAGGATGGCTCCGAGGATAAAATAGGCGGCCACAGCGACAAGCAATGCCACCAGGATCAGGATTATTTTTACGCCCCAATTACGCTTTTTCTGAGCCGGTACTTGTGCTTGTTCAGTCATGGGTCAATCATGGCAGAGACCCCATCAGGTGCAGGGGAAATGTGCCTATACTTTCAGCGGTGGCCACCAGCACAGGCCGCCGTCGAGGTTCGTCATTGTCCCGATGAAAGGCCACCCGTGAGCAATATTCCAGAAGAACTTTCCTACACCGCGGAACACGAATGGGTTACCGCTCCTGATGCCGACGGCGTTGTGCGGATTGGCATTACCGACTTTGCGCAGGACGCGTTGGGCGACGTCGTGTACGCCCAGATGCCTGAACCGGGGACCAAGGTCACCGGCAACGAGGTAGTTGGCGAAGTCGAATCCACTAAGAGCGTCAGTGATATCTACGCGCCGGTGAGCGGCGAAGTCATCAATCGCAATGATGCCCTTGACACAGATCCTGCCCTGATTAACTCGGACCCTTACGGCGAAGGCTGGCTCATCGAGGTAAAGCTCGCAGAAGCAGATGCAGTGGATTCCCTGCTCAGTGCATCGGAGTACGAACAACAGGTAGGCTAAAGTTATCTGGCCCGCCAGGCTGATTTTCCCTAGCGGAAAAGCGCGACGGCGGGCCAGCAACCGATTTGCCCGGCGGTACCGGGATGCGGAAGTGCCTGGCAGGTTTTGGAACTGCCGGCGGATGAGGAGGAAATTCCATGGTTGGCGGCGAACAGAATCAAGCCAATGTCGGGAACGGCGCGGAGGAACAGCCGACGTCGGAGACCACCTCGATCAGCATCACGCCAACGTGGGACGAGCCAAGCGTTGCACCCAAGTTGGCCCCGGAAGAGCGTGCATCAGTGGAAGCACTTCCGCCGAACTCGGCTTTGCTCATCGCGCATAGCGGTCCCAATGCCGGAGCCCGGTTCTTGTTGGACGCGGACACCACCACGGCGGGGCGGCACCCGGATGCGGATATCTTCCTCGACGACGTCACGGTGTCGCGTAAGCACGTCCAGTTCCTCCGCTCGGCATCGGGCTTCGAGCTCGTGGACATGGGGAGCCTCAACGGAACGTATGTCAACCACGACCGCGTTGACCGGGTGCAGCTGAAAAGCGGCAACGAGGTTCAGATCGGCAAGTTCCGGTTGACCTACTACCTGAGCCCTGTCCGCGCAGCAGGCCAAGTCTGACGGGGTATCTGCCTGTGGCTATTGCCCAGTCGGACCGCCGCGGACCGCAGGTCCTGAACATCGGGGAAGTCCTGGCGCAGCTGAGCGACGACTTTCCGGGGATGACTGCGTCCAAGATTCGTTTCCTGGAGGAAAAGGGGCTCATCAACCCGAAGAGGACCCCTGCCGGCTATAGGCAATATGCCGATAGTGACGTTGAGCGCCTTCGTTTTGTGCTCGCACTGCAGCGCGACCAGTATCTGCCGCTGAAGGTCATCAAGGATTACCTTGACGCCATTGACCGCGGAGAACGGCCGGAGAACCTTCCGCCTGGCGTTACTGTGGCGCCCAAAGCCGTGTCGGATGGGATGGCTGCGGAGTTGCAGGGAAGGGCCCGCGCGCTGACCGAGGAGCAGTTGCGCGTCGAGTCAGGTGCCAGTGTTCCGTTGCTGGAGTCCCTCTTGAGCTTTGGGCTGATCAGCCATAGTGGCGGACGGTTCGACGAACATGCACTTCAGGTGGCCCGGGCATGCGTGCAGTTGGAAAGCCACGGCCTTGAGCCCCGGCACCTTCGTCCCTTCCAGGCTGCGGCGGATCGGGAGTTCGGCTTGGTCGAAAGGGCGGTTGCCCCCCTGACATCCCGGCGCGACGCAGCCTCACAGGCTCGCGCCGCAGAGGCTGCCCGGGAAATCAGCGACCTCTGCCTCACCCTCCACAGGGCGCTCGTCCACGATCGCATCTCCCGGATGGATAGCTGATGATCGAAGTCGAAATCGTTGGCGTCAGGATTGAATTGCCGTCAAACCAGCCTTTGGTGCTCCTCCGTGAACTCAACGGCGAGCGGCACGTTCCTATTTGGATCGGGACGCCGGAGGCCAGTGCCATCGCCCTGGCCCAACAGGGTGTGGTGCCGCCCCGGCCCATGACCCACGATCTCTTGGTGGACGTCGTGGAATCCCTGGGGCACTCCATCATCAGCGTCAACATCGTCGCCGTTGAGGACAATATCTTCTATGGACAATTGCAGTTCGACGACGGCACGGTCGTCAGTTCGCGCGCTTCAGATGCGTTGGCTCTGGCGCTTCGGGCCAAGTGCCGCATCTGGTGCGCCGATGCCGTGATGGAAGAAGCCGGCGTCCGCATCACGGAACACGATGAAGGAGAGGACTCCGAACCTGATCCGACAGTGGACGAAGAACGCGAAATGCGGCGCTTCCGTGAGTTCCTGGACGACGTGGAACCCGAGGACTTTGAGGGCTGAGCCAGCCTAAGCCTAAAGTTGAGGGTGAAAGTTTCGACACGACTGGAAATTGGGGCCAAGGTCTTTGACCTCGGCCCTCGACGGGCCTAACGTCGAAGGTATCAAGTTCCCGTTGCATACACTGCCTGCGCAAGTCACACTGGAAGGTGCGGACTTGCGGGAATTACACTGCTGCATTTCAGTGTTGTGCCAGCGTATGCACCGTCCCCAAGGGAACTGAGAACAAGGAGGTCACGTGAGTCCGAAAGGCGAAGCAGGCGAGCTGAAGAAGTCCTCTGCCGGCATTGCTGCGCCCGCATCCGGCGCCCAAGGTTTGCTCTTCACAGAGGACCTTCCCGTGCTGGACGAGGACGCGGGCTACCGCGGTCCCACAGCATGCAAGGCCGCAGGTATTACGTACCGCCAACTCGACTACTGGGCACGTACTGGACTTGTTGAGCCCGCCGTTCGTGGCGCAGCCGGATCCGGCTCGCAGCGCCTCTACGGCTTCCGCGACATCCTGGTTCTCAAGGTTGTCAAGCGCCTCCTGGATACGGGTGTCTCCCTGCAACAGATCCGCACCGCGGTGGAACACCTCCGCGAGCGGGGTGTTGAGGACCTTGCGCAGATAACGCTGATGAGCGACGGCGCCAGTGTCTATGAATGTACCTCTGCCGACGAAGTCATTGACCTTGTTCAAGGCGGCCAGGGTGTCTTCGGCATTGCGGTTGGACGCGTATGGCGGGAAGTTGAGGGAAGCCTCGCCGCCCTTCCGAGCGAGCACGCCGCGGAGCAGTCCTTTCCCGACGACGAACTGAGCAAGCGGCGTGTGGCCCGCCGCATCGGCTAAATGCCAATCCAATAGACCGTGAGCTTTTACAAAGAAAGCCTCTTCCCTGAGGGAGGAGGCTTTCTTGCGTGCGGCCGGGATTCCAGGGCTTGTCGACCCCCGGGCTTGCCTAGCGTTGGCGGCGGTCCCGCAAAGACGGCTGCCCCGCCAGGAGGCTTTGCAGGAGCGCATCAAAGAGCTTGGCGGAGTTCTTGGCCGAATCCCCGGGCCAATGGTGGACCGAATGGGCGGCACCCTGGATCTGCTGCCAGTTGGCTTGTTCCGGAATATGGGGAGTCAGCAGTAAGTCGCCGAACATGGACTCCATCTCGGCAAGGCGGAACGTGTGCTCGGCCGACCCTGTCCGTACACGGTTGGCAACGATGCCGGCCGGAGCCAGGTTGGGAGCGAATTCCTGCCGGAAGAGCTGGATGGCCCGCATGGTGCGTTCAGTACCGGCGACGGAGAACAGCCCGGGCTCGGCCACGAGGACGACGCGGTCGCTGGCACTCCACGCCATCCGCGTCAAACCGTTGAGGGAGGGCGGGCAGTCCACGAGGACCAGTTCATAGTTAGTGGTGCCTGCCAGCACGGCTGAGAGCCTGCGAAGGTCGCGGCGGCCCAGGTCCGGGCGGTCGTAGATTCCAGTGAAGGCCGAGCCCACTGCGACATCCAAAGTCCCGTCGCTGGAACCATTGGAGACCCAGCTGCTGCCGGCAACATTGTCCTGGAGCCGGGCCTTGCGGGGGCTTTTGAGCATTCGCCCGATGTCGAGCTGTCCGCCGGGCTGAACGCCAAGCGCCGTGGTGGCGTCGGCGTGGGGATCGAGATCCACCACCAAGGTAGGAATGCCGGCTGCGAGGGCCGCGGACGCCAGACCAGTGGTCACGGACGTCTTTCCCACTCCACCTTTGAGGCTGCTGATGCTGACTACTTGCACTTGAAAACCCAAAACCTAACGCCGGTTGCCGTATCGCGCTGATTCGGCTCCGGAAGCGCCGGAGCCGGGGCTTGCCGAAGCCCCTTCAACATCATATGGTGCATCGCGGCCGAATCCCGCTTTCTACGCGCCCGGCCGTGGGGGAGAAGGGCGGCAATAGCATGCTGTCGGATCGCGCGCACGCATATACAGCCCACATGACGATTCCTTTGTGATGGTTGCCACAAAGATTTGTGTTTGATGCTGGCGGCACTACACACTGTGACCACCGACCGATCCACCCGCAATGATGCAGGAGAAGTATGTTTTCGAAAATTCTGGTGGCCAATCGCGGCGAAATCGCGATCAGGGCGTTTCGCGCTGGTTATGAACTTGGCGCCAAGACCGTAGCCGTCTTTCCGCACGAGGACCGTAACTCGATCCACCGGCAGAAGGCCGACGAAGCCTACCTTATCGGCGAGGTGGGCCACCCCGTCCGCGCCTACTTGGACGTAGAGGAGGTTGTCCGCGTCGCCAAAGAAGCCGGCGCAGACGCCATCTACCCCGGCTATGGCTTCCTTTCCGAGAATCCGGACCTCGCCCGCGCAGCACAGGCGGCGGGAATCACGTTCGTGGGTCCGCCTGCGGAGGTACTGGAGCTCGCAGGGAACAAGGTTGCCGCACTCGAAGCCGCCCGCAAGGCCGGTGTTCCGGTCCTGAAATCGAGCAAGCCGTCCAAGGACCTTGACGAGCTCATTGCGGCCGCGGACGAGATCGGGTTCCCCATCTTCGCCAAGGCCGTCGCCGGCGGTGGTGGCCGTGGCATGCGGCGCGTCGAGACGCGCGAAGCCCTGCCCGAGGCACTGCAGTCCGCCATGCGCGAGGCTGATGCGGCTTTTGGCGACCCCACCATGTTCCTCGAGCAGGCCGTGCTGCGTCCCCGCCACATTGAAGTGCAGATCCTGGCGGATGCTGAAGGTAATGTCATGCACCTCTTCGAGCGTGACTGTTCACTGCAGCGCCGCCACCAGAAAGTTGTGGAGATCGCACCGGCGCCGAACCTGGATGAGAACATCCGCCAGGCTCTTTACCGCGATGCCGTGGCCTTCGCGAAGGCCTTGAACTACGTGAACGCAGGAACTGTTGAGTTCCTGGTGGACACTGAGGGTGAGCGCGCCGGCCAGCACGTCTTCATTGAAATGAACCCCCGCATCCAGGTCGAGCACACCGTGACAGAGGAAATCACGGATGTGGACCTCGTGCAGGCGCAGATGCGTATCGCCTCGGGGGAGACCCTCGCGGATCTCGGCCTCAGCCAGGAGACAGTCTCCATCAAGGGCGCCGCTCTTCAGTGCCGCATCACCACCGAAGATCCCGCCAACGGTTTCCGTCCGGACGTCGGAAAGATCACCGGTTACCGCTCTGCCGGCGGCGCCGGTGTAAGGCTCGACGGCGGCACGGTCTACTCGGGTGCCGAGATCAGCCCGCACTTCGACTCCATGCTGGTGAAGCTGACGTGCCGTGGCCGTGACTACCCGGCAGCGGTGGCCCGTGCCCGCCGCGGCCTTGCTGAGTTCCGCATCCGCGGCGTGTCCACCAACATCCCCTTCCTGCAGGCCGTCCTCGCGGATCCGGACTTCAATGCGGGCAACGTGGCCACGGACTTCATTGACAAGCGCCCCGAGCTGCTGAAGTCCCACATCTCGGCCGACCGCGGCACCAAGCTGCTGACATGGCTGGCTGAGGTCACCGTGAACAAGCCGAACGGCGAGCTGACTGTCCACTCGGACCCGGCCAGGAAACTGCCCGTGATCGAAGGGCCGGTTC
This sequence comes from Arthrobacter sp. AK01, assembly GCF_021109375.1. Lineage (NCBI taxonomy): Bacteria > Bacillati > Actinomycetota > Actinomycetes > Micrococcales > Micrococcaceae > Arthrobacter > Arthrobacter sp. AK01. The sequence goes on along the minus strand of NZ_JAJOHP010000009.1, from coordinate 70,910 downwards.
CCACGTCGGGCTCGCGCCAGAAGCTGAAGGAACTCGGGCCTGAGGGCTTCGCCAAGGCATTGAGGGAGCAGCAGGCCCTGGCAGTCACGGACACCACGTTCCGTGACGCCCACCAGTCGTTGCTGGCAACCCGCGTCCGCACCCGCGACCTCGTAGCGGCCGGTCCGGCCGTCACCGCACTCATGCCGGAACTTCTGTCCGTCGAAGCCTGGGGCGGTGCGACCTACGATGTCGCCCTGCGCTTCCTTGGTGAGGATCCCTGGGACCGCTTGGCGGCGCTGAGGCAGGCACTTCCCAACACTTGCCTCCAGATGCTCCTCCGTGGACGCAATACCGTTGGCTACACGCCATACCCCGAAGAAGTCACTGAAGCTTTCGTCAACGAGGCTGCGGCCACGGGCATCGACATCTTCCGCATCTTCGACGCCCTTAACGACGTGAACCAGATGGCTCCGGCGATCCGGGCAGTGCGTGCGACCGGGACCGCCGTTGCAGAAGTTGCCCTCTGCTACACGGGCAACCTCCTTGACCCCAACGAGGACCTGTACACCCTCGACTACTACCTTGACCTCGCACAGAAGATCGTCGACGCCGGTGCGCACATCCTGGCCATCAAGGACATGGCAGGCCTGCTCCGTCCTGCCGCGGCCGCGAAGCTTGTGGCTGCCTTGCGTGAGCGCTTCGACCTGCCCGTGCACCTCCACACCCATGACACCGCCGGTGGCCAGCTCGCCACCCTCCTGGCGGCCGTGGATGCTGGAGTGGACGCTGTGGACGTCGCTGCTGCCTCCTTGGCGGGTACTACGAGCCAGCCTGCCGCCTCGGCGCTGGTGGCGGCTTTGGCCAACACCCCCCGTGACACAGGCCTCAGCCTTAAGAATGTCGGCGCCATGGAACCTTATTGGGAAGCCGTTCGCCGTGTCTACGCGCCCTTCGAGTCAGGCCTGCCGGGCCCGACAGGACGTGTCTACCAGCACGAAATCCCTGGCGGCCAGTTGTCGAACCTTCGCCAGCAGGCCATCGCGCTTGGCTTGGGTGAGCAGTTCGAAGCAATCGAGGACATGTACACCGCTGCGGACCGCATCCTGGGCCGGCTGGTCAAGGTGACGCCGTCCTCCAAGGTGGTGGGTGATCTTGCACTGCACCTTGTTGGCCTGAATGCCGATCCTGCGGACTTCAACGAGAACCCCCAGAATTACGACATCCCCGACTCCGTCATTGGTTTCCTTTCCGGCGAGCTGGGAGATCCTCCCGGAGGCTGGCCCGAGCCGTTCCGCACCAAGGCCCTCCAAGGCCGCAGCATCAAGGTGCGCGATGTGGACATCAGTGCCGAAGACAGTGCTGCGCTCAAGGGTGACTCCAAGACCCGCCAGCACACGCTGAACCGGTTGCTCTTCGCAGGTCCCACCAAGGACTACTTGAAGAGTGTGGACACCTACGGCAACATTTCCGTGCTGGACACCCGTGACTACCTTTACGGATTCCAGCAAGGCTCAGAGCATGTGATCGAACTGGAGAAGGGCGTCCGACTCATTGCCCAGCTCGAGGCCGTATCCGAAGCCGATGAGAAGGGCATGCGCACGGTGATGTGTACGCTCAACGGCCAGTCCCGTCCCGTGGTTGTCCGTGACCGTTCGGTGGTCAGCAACGTCAAGGCAGCCGAGAAGGCCGATCCTGCCCAGCCCGGCCAGGTGGCTGCCCCGTTCGCGGGTGCCGTGACCGTCACGGTCAAGGCAGGCGATGTGGTCAATGCCGGAGACACCGTTGCGACCATCGAGGCAATGAAGATGGAAGCCTCCATCACGACGCCGGTAGCCGGCACGGTGTCGCGCCTTGCGATCTCGTCGGTGGAGCAGGTCCAGGGCGGCGACTTGCTGTTGGTGATCGGCTAGCTATCCGCTAAAAAAGTACCCCGTCCGGCATGGTCCGGACGGGGTACTTTTTTGTTGTGGTGGCGATTCGCTAGGAAGCGCGGGGCGCCGAGTACATTTCCTCGATCACGGCGTCGAAGTCCTTCATGACCTGTGCACGCTTGACCTTCAGGGAAGGGGTGAGATGGCCGGACGCTTCAGTGAAGTCCGCGGGGACAATCCGGAAGGACTTGATGGCTTCAGCCTGGGACACAGACTGGTTGGCCTTGCTGATGAGCTCCTGTACCGCAGCCTTCACCACAGCGTGGTCAGCCGCTTCGGCCAGCGTGGTGCCTGACGTCAGTCCGTGGCGCTCCAGCCAACCAGGGAGGGCTTCTTCGTCCAAGGTAACCAGCGCGCCGATGAAGGGGCGGTTGTCTCCCACCACCAGTACCTGGGAAACCAAGGCGTCGGCCCGGATCTGGTCCTCCAACAACGCTGGAACCACGTTCTTTCCGCCGGCGGTGACGATGATTTCCTTCTTGCGGCCGGTGATCTTCAGGAAGCCGTTGCTGTCCAGCTCGCCAATGTCGCCGGTACGGAACCAGCCGTCAGCGAAGGTCTCTTCCGTGAGGTCTTCGCGCTTGTAGTAGCCGCGCATGACGCAGACGCCCTTGGCAAGGATCTCGCCGTCGTCGGCAATCTTCACGGAGTTGCCCGGCAGGGGAGCGCCTACTGTGCCAATCCGGATCATGGAGGGGGTGTTGACGGAAATGGGCGCTGTGGTTTCGGTCAACCCGTAACCCTCCAGGATTTGGAGGCCGATGCCCTGGAAGAAGTGGCCGAGGCGCTCACCCAAGGGGCCGCCGCCTGAGACGGCGTGCGCCACGTGGCCGCCCATGGCAGCGCGGAGCTTGCCGTAGACCAGTTTGTCAAAGACAGCGTGCTTGATCTTCAGGCCCAGGCCCAGTGAACCGGACTCACGGGCCTTGGAATAGGCGATCGCCGTGTCCACTGCGCGGTGGAAGATGGCACCCTTGCCGCCGTCCTCGGCCTTGGTCAGCGCGGAGTTGTACACCTTCTCGAAAACGCGGGGTACGGCGAGGATGAAGGTTGGTTGGAAACTCTGGAGGTCGGGTAGCAGATGCTTGATGTCCGGCGTATGGGCAACCTGCACGCCGCCGGCCACAGCCAGGACCGAGATGAAGCGCGCAAAGACGTGGGCCAGGGGGAGGAACATGATCGTTTTGGCCGACTCATTGACGACTTCGGGAAGTGCCACCCGGGCATTCTCGGAAAGTTCCACGAAGTTGCCATGGGTCAGTTCACACCCCTTCGGCCTGCCCGTGGTACCCGAGGTGTAAATGATGGTGGCGAGGTCGGCAAGGCCGGCCGAGGAACGACGGGACTCCAGTTCGTCGTCGGGGACTCCGGCGCCGGCGGCGCGCAAGGCATCAAGTCCGGCGCCTTCAAGTTGCCAGACGTTGGCCACCGAGGTGATGTCCTCCGCGGCCACGGCCTGGCGAATGACGTCCTCATGGTGCGATGCTTCGCCGAAGGCGGCCACGGCGCCTGAGTCACCCAGGTTCCATGCCACTTGCGAAGGGGAGGACGTTTCGTAGATTGGCACCGAGACGGCGCCGGCAAACCAGATGGCGAAGTCCACCAAAGACCATTCGTACCGGGTGCGGGACATAATGCCCACGCGGTCGCCTACGCCGACGCCACTGGCAATAAGGCCTTTTGCCAGAGCCCTCACGTCCTCGAGGAAGTCCGTGGCGCGGATGTCCTGCCATTGTCCGCCGTCGTCCAGTTTGGCAAACAGTGCAGGGTTGGAGGCCTTTTTCGCCTCCCGGATCACGAGGTCCGTGATGTTGGTTTCCGGGGCGATGTTCACGAGGGGAGGAACACTGATTTCACGCACGGTAGCTCCTTTGATATCCACGGGCCACGAGAGGGCTGCTTTCACTCTAGTATGCCCGCTCGCGGAGGTGTGTTCTATTTCACCTACTGGCGAGTAACTTTACGGATGCCCCCTCATTTCAAGCAACTTGGGACCATTCGGGGGGGCTCTTGCCCGTTGGGCAGCATGCGCGCAATAAGATGATGGGATGCCCGCACTACGGTCCACTTTCCGCGCCAGAACCAAGCCAACCGCCACGGCATCGAAGGACGTGCCGTGGGCTGCCCGCCGCAGCCATCTGGGCCGTCGGGGCCTGGCGATCGGCATCGATATCGGCGGCACCAAGGTGGCTGCCGGCGTGGTGGATGCCGGGGGCAGGGTCCTCGCTGAGGCCCGCAGGTCCACTCCCGGTGCTGATCCCCGGGCTGTGGAACAGACCATCGTGGAACTCGTGGATGAGCTCAGCGCCGAACACCGTGTGGCCTCCGTAGGGATCGGCGCCGCAGGGTGGATGGACCTCGACGGCGGCACGGTGCTGTTCAGCCCGCATCTCGCCTGGCGCAACGAACCGCTCCGGGCGAGCCTGCAGAAGCTGCTGAGGCGTCCGGTCCTCCTGACGAACGACGCTGATGCCGCAGCCTGGGCAGAATGGCGCTTCGGTGCCGGCCAGGGCGAGAGCCGCCTGGTGTGCGTCACCTTGGGCACGGGCATTGGCGGTGCCATGGTGATGGATGGCCGGGTGGAACGCGGACGCTACGGGGTGGCGGGCGAATTCGGGCACCAGATCATCTTTCCTGGCGGCCACCGTTGCGAGTGCGGCAACCGAGGGTGCTGGGAGCAGTACGCCTCCGGTAATGCGCTGGGCCGTGAAGCCCGGCAGCTCGTGCGGACCAACTCCCCGGAGGGCCGTGCCCTTCTGAAGAAGGCGGGCGGGACCGCAGACAACCTCACCGGAGCCGCTGTGACGGCCTTGGCCCTTGAAGGCGATGCCACGTCGCGGGAACTCCTGGCAGATCAAGGCGAATGGCTGGGACTGGGATTGGCCAACCTGGCCGCTGCCCTTGACCCGGGGGTGTTCGTGATCGGCGGGGGACTCTGTGATGCCGGGGAATTGCTGGCCGGCCCGGCCCGGGAATCGTTTGCGAAGAACCTCACTGGCAGGGGGTTCCGGCCCATGGCGGGGATTGAGCTCGCGGCGCTCGGTCCACGTGCCGGCATGATCGGCGCTGCGGACCTTTCACGTGTCAGCGGACGCGCCCACAGCTAAACCGTTCGCCGCAGAGGGGGCGTCGGCACTTAGATACGGGCGCCGTCGTCGTCCTCATTCTTTTCCTGCGGAAGCCGCATGATGAGGAAGACCACGGACGCCACGAAGGCGGCCACAATTCCCAGGATCGCAGCGAGCGGCGCTGAGCGCCAGAACATCGCCGTGAAGAGCAACGCAACGGGTCCTCCCACTGCACCGACCCAGGCCAGCATGGTCAGTGGCTCGGTGCCGGCAAGGCTCGGGGGTTCCTCGGGAACGAATGCGTCGTCGTCCTCGACCTCAAAGTCACGTGGGCCTTGCGGCCGACCCGCCGCTTCAGCAGTGGCGGGAACTGCTGCCGGTTCAGGCGCGGTTTCGGAGGGCGGCGTGGACAATCCCAGGGGATCGAAATCCCTGAAGGTTTTGCTGGATTCACGCAGTGCCGGCCCGGCCTCGCCGGGCGATGGCTCCCCATGATCGGACGACGCCGGTTCCTCCACCGTGGAGGACTGCGTCGCTTCCAGCCGGGCCACCAGGTCCAGCCATACAGCGTCGTCGTCCTTATTGGCGCTTTGATCGGCAGAATTCGGATCAGGCCTGTTCATGGGCTGTGTCCTTTTCGGAGGAAGGCCCGTGTCCGGCCAGGGCTGCAACGGTCTTTTGGATGAATTCCACGGTACCCGCGAAGATCTCCGGGGCATCGTTGTCGAGCGTGGCCACGTGGTAGCTGTTGCGCAGGTAGCTGATGTCCACGGGTGCGCTCACCCGGGACCGCAGGAACTCCAGGCTCGCATTCGAGATGACGTTGTCCACGGTTGACTTGTACACCCGGACGGGGGAGCTGATGCGGGGAAGGATCGAGGCAGTGTCCTTATACATCTTTTTCAGTTCGTGTGCTGCCGCTACAGGCGTGCGCGCGTAGGCGCCCTCATCCTGGTCCGGCTTGAGGATGTCGTTGGCAATCGCCGGAGTTGTTTTGACCACATACTTGAGCGCTGCGACGATGACGGCACGCGGATCATCAAGGACCAGCCCAGGGTTGACGACGATAGTGCCAGCCACAGGACGCGTTGCTGCGATCCGCAACGCCAGCGTGCCTCCCATGGACAGGCCCGTGGTGAAGACGTAGTCGCACTCGGCGGCCAACTCAAGGTAGGCCTCATCCACTGCTCTGTGCCATTCCCGCCACGAACGGGTGGCCATGTCCTGCCAGGTGGTACCGTGGCCGGGCAGCAATGGCAGCCTGACGGCATATCCGGCCGCTGCCAAGTGCTCGGCCCAGGGCCTGACGCTGTGCGGGCTTCCTGTAAACCCGTGGGACATGACGACGCCAACGCGCGGCCCTGACCCGTTCCAGCTGCTGAGGAACGGTGAGAAATCCGGAAGCATGTTCATGATGACTCCGAGGCTACTCTGTCGCTGGCGTGCTGACGGAAAAACTCTGCTGATTGTTCGAAAATGGTGGGCGCGTCAACATCAAGCGTGGCAACGTGGCCGCTGTGGGGAAGCGTGACAATTTTCAAGCGGGACGATGCGATGTGCCTGCTGATGGTGGCCACGGAGCTTGGCGGTATGACACCGTCCACTGACGACTTGAACACCAACGCCGGAGCGTCCACCCGGGGCAACCCGCGGGTCGCCGCCCGGAAAAGCTTCTTGAGTTCATGCACCGATTTCAGGGGTGTCTTGGAATAATCGCCGGTCTCGGCGGTCGCCGGGGCTGGTGTGTCCTCCACTATGGGTGTGGTGGTGCGCATGACGTACTTGAGGGCGCCAACATACTTCACCCGGCGGTCGTAGAAGCTGAGGCCAGGGTTGACCAGAACCAGCCCGGGAACATCGTGCAGTGAGGCTACCCGCAGGGCCAGTGCACCTCCCATGGACAGTCCCGCGACAAAGCAGCTCTCAGTCCGAGCTGCGAGGTCCAGGTAGCTCTGTTCAAAGGTCCGGTACCAGTCCTGCCACCGCGTAGTTGCGAGATCCTGCCAACTGGTGCCGTGGCCGGGAAGGAGAGGCACGGAAACAGCGAATCCCTGGGAAGCCAAGTACTCGGCCCAAGGGATCATGCTCAGCGGGCTGCCTGTGAACCCATGGCAGATTGCCACGCCCGTGGAGGCATTGGGTCCATGCCCGGCGTGGTGGAATGCGAGCGGCGCAGCAGGTGAAGGGCGTTCCGTCATGTGTCCCATCGTGTCACTCTTCCGGACATTTCTCACTGGAGTAGGGTTGCTGTTGAATGCCGGCCGGGTTGCCGGAAGCACGTCAGCCGTCGGCCGTGAGAGGACAAACGTGTTCTATTGGGTCATGAAGAGGATCTTTCTGGGTCCCATCCTTAAACTCCTGTTCCGGCCCTGGGTCAAGGGCTTGGACAACGTTCCTGAAAGTGGCGCTGCGATCCTCGCGTCCAACCATTTGTCCTTTTCGGACTCCATCTTCCTGCCCCTCATGGTGCACCGGCCGGTGATCTTCCTGGCCAAGTCCGAATACTTCACTGGAAAGGGACTCAAGGGGCGGCTGACAGCACTGTTCTTCAGGCTGAGCAACCAACTCCCCATGGACCGCTCCGGAGGGGCAGCGTCGGAGATGTCACTGCAGGCAGGCAAGGACGTCCTGACCGCGGGGGGCCTGCTGGGCATCTATCCGGAAGGTACCCGCAGTCCCGATGCCAGGCTCTACCGCGGCAAAGTGGGAGTCGCCAGGCTTGCCCTGCAAACACGTGTGCCCGTAGTGCCGGTGGCCATGATCGGGACTGAGAAGGTCCAGCCCATCGGCAAACGGCTGCCGAGCATCCGTCGGGTCGGCATCATTTTCGGACAACCACTGGACTTCAGCCGCTACTACGGCATGGAGGATGACCGACTGATCCAGCGGGCCGTGACGGATGAAATCATGTATGAACTGATGCGCCTCTCCGGCCAGGAATACGTCGATGAATATGCCGCGGTGGTCAAGGCCCAACTAGCCGGCAAGGGCCCGGAACCTGTCCACAAAGTTGAAGTCGCCGAGGACGCCACCGAAGACATTGCCGACGACAGGGATGAGCCCAGGAGCGGCGGCGACGAATCCCCACGGAAACTGTGACGTCAACGGCAGCATCGGTTACGCCACCGGTCCCGAAACCCTGCCGGAGGCTACTACTCTTGAAGGGTGACTGAGCTAACCGCGAACACCGCATCCTCCGCAACAGATCCCCTCGCCAGCACCGCCCAGAGTGGGGCAGCGAACTATCCCGGGCTCGATGCCTGGCGGGACCTGCCGATTTCCCAGCAGCCCACGTGGTCTGACGCCGACGTGTTCAAGGCTTCCGTCAAGGAGCTTTCGGTGGTGCCGCCCCTGGTTTTCGCCGGGGAAGTCGACGTTCTTCGCGAGCGACTTGCTGCTGCGGCCCAAGGTAAAGCCTTCCTCCTGCAGGGTGGCGACTGCGCCGAGACTTTTGAGGCCGCCACCGCGGACAAGATCAGTGCCCGCGTGAAGACAATCCTCCAGATGGCGGTGGTGCTCACCTACGGCGCGGCTATGCCGGTCATCAAGATGGGCCGCATGGCAGGGCAGTTTGCCAAGCCGCGATCGTCCAATGATGAGACCCGCGACGGCGTGACGCTTCCCGCCTACCGCGGCGACATCGTCAATGGTTACGACTTCACTCCCGAGTCCCGCGCGCATGACGCCGGCCGGATGCTGCAGGCTTACCACACGTCCGCTTCCACGCTGAACCTTATCCGCGCCTTCACCCAGGGCGGCTTTGCCGATCTTCGCCTCGTTCACCAGTGGAACAAGGGCTTTACTGAGAACCCGGCGCACGCGCGCTACGAATCGCTGGCACGCGACATTGACCGTGCCATCAGCTTCATGGAGTCATGCGGCGCCGACTTCGAGGCACTCAAGCGGGTGGAGTTCTTCGCCAGCCACGAGGCACTGCTGCTCGACTACGAACGCGCCCTCACACGCATCGATTCACGCACCGGACTGCCTTACGACACTTCCTCGCATTTCCTGTGGATCGGCGAGCGGACCCGTGAACTGGACCACGCTCACGTGGACTTCCTGTCGCGCGTACGCAATCCGATCGGTGTAAAGCTCGGGCCCACAACCAGCGGCGACGACGCCCTGCGCCTGATCGACAAGCTGGATCCCAACCGGGAACCGGGCCGACTGACGTTCATCACCCGTATGGGTGCCAAGAACATCCGCGAGAAGCTGCCGGCCGTCGTCGAGCGCGTCACTGCCTCGGGCGCGCAGGTTCTGTGGGTGACTGATCCCATGCACGGTAACACCGTCACGTCGCCGAACGGCTACAAGACCCGGAACTTCGACGACGTCATTGATGAGGTCCGTGGCTTCTTCGAGGTCCACCACTCGCTGGGTACCGTTCCAGGTGGCCTCCACGTCGAGATGACCGGTGACGACGTCGCTGAGTGCTTGGGCGGTGCCGACCCGATCGACCAGGACGCCTTCCTGGACCGTTATGAGTCAGTGTGCGATCCCCGCCTGAACCACATGCAGTCCCTTGAGATGGCGTTCCTGGTGGCCGGAGCCCTCTCCAAGCGCTAGAGACACAACAAAGGCGCGGTCCGGATTCCCGGGCCGCGCCTTTCGTCTTCCTGTGTAGGACTAAACGACCGTCAGCGTCACTACAGATCCCTCAGGCACGTCCTTGTCCACCGGATTCTGGTCCCGAACGGTACCAAAGAAACCGCCCAGGATCTCATTCACCTTGACCTCGAACCCCAGCGCTTCCAGTTGCTGCCGGGCCTCCTTGGCTTGCTTTCCGATGAAGCTGGGCACCTTGACCATCTTGGGTCCCTTGGAAACGGTCAGGGTCACGGAATCGCCCTTGACGAGCGTGCCGTTCGCCGGGGCCTGGGCGACAATGGCGCCCTTCGGGACTGTCTTGTCGTTGACAGTCTCCGGAGCGATCACGGCTTTCAGTCCAACGTCCTGGAGGGCTTTGGCGGCTGCGTCCTGGGACAAACCCCGGACGTCGGGAACGGGGATTGGCTGTGGACCCTTGGAAACCGCCAGTGCCACAGGTGTGCCGTGCCGCACCTCGGTGCCCTTGGCAGGATCCTGGGAAATCACGACGCCGGCAGGTACCTTTTCGTCGAAAGCCTCCGTGACGTTGCCCAGCGCCATTTCGGCGGCGTTAAGGGCCGTTTTGGCCTCGTCCAAGGTGCCACCGGTCAGTCCCGGCAGTGCGAAAAGCTGGGCCCCCTTGGAGACCAAGACAGTGATGGGCTGGAACTTCCGTACTTCGGCGCCGGACTCCGGTTCGGTTCCGACGGCCAGCCCGGCCAGGATGTCGTCGTCGAAAACGTCCCGCGGCTCCGACTGGAATCCGGCAGTGCGGAGGAGCTGCTGAGCCTCCGCAACTGTCTTGTTCTTGACGTCGGGTACGGTTCCTGGCGATCCGGGCCCCATGCCGAAGAACCAACCCGCGGAAGCCGCGAGCATTGCCAGGATAACGATCACGATGGTCCAGATCACGCCACGGCGGCGCGGATTGCCCTCCCTGAGCGGGCGAACGGGCGTCGCTGCAGCACGTGCACGGTCTTTGGTCTGTTGCCGTTCGAGGCGCTTCATTTCCCGTTTGCCGGGTTGGCGAAGGTCCTGATCGGCATCCGGACCGGTCGTAACTGCCTTCGACTGCTGAAGGGCCGCCGAACCGGCCGCCATGACGGTGGTGGGGTTGCTCTGGTGGGAGATGAACTCGGTGGGCGACGCCGTTGTTGCCAGCGCCTCCGTTGGATTCCCCGCCGTGCCGGCCATGGGAGTGGTTGGGGACATGGCCGCGGGGGAGAACGGTGCTGGGCTTTGACGATGGTCCAACTGCTCGTCGGTGAGGGTGGTGCGGATGTGGCGGAGTTCGGCCAGCAAGGCAGTTCCATCCACGGGCCGGTTCTCGGCATCTGCTGCCGTGCACCACTGGACCAATTCATCCAGGTCTTCGGCCAGTCCGGGGGCTTCGTCCGAGGGTCGCCCGACCGTTGCATTGACGTGTTGGTATGCCACTTGAATGGGGGAGTCGCCTGCGTAGGGCTGCTTGCCCGTCAACATTTCGTAAAGCATGATGCCGGCCGAGTAGATATCGCTGCGGGCATCTGCGGGTTGTCCCAGGACCAGCTCCGGCGCCAGGTATGCCACAGTTCCAATCAGGGCCCCGGTACTGGTGTTGGCCGAGACAGCCCTGGCCAAGCCGAAATCGCCCACTTTGATCCGTCCGTCATCAGCAATGAGGACGTTTTCCGGCTTGATGTCGCGGTGGATCAACCCGGAGCCGTGGGCCGCGGCCAGGCCTTCGATCACAGGATCTATGAGTGCCAACGCCAGGCGCGGCGGCAGGGCACCTTGCTCGGTGAGGATGTCACGAAGCGTATGCCCCTTGACGTACTCCATGACCAGATACGCGATGTGGCCGTCTTCGCCTTGGTCCAGAACTCCGACAATATGCGGGTGGGACAGGCTTGCGGCGGCTTTGGCTTCGCGGCTCAGCCTTTCCAGGAACGTGGGATCGTTTGCCAGGTGCGGGTGCAGGACTTTGAGGGCCACGTCGCGCTCCAGGCGCTGGTCCGTGGCCAGATAAACAGTGGACATTCCACCCCTCGCGAGGCGGGAGCGGACCAGGTAGCGCCCGTCCACAATGGTCCCGATGAGGTGGTCCTGCGTTGGTTCTTGCACCATACGATCCTAAACGAGGCATGGTAAGGGCCCGAATCCATAAGGGATCCGAGCCCCTTCCGAGGTGCTGTAGAGACCTAACCGAAGGTGCGCTGGCGGGCCTTGATCGATTCGACATAGCGCTTGGTGTCGTCGTACATGCCGTACTTGCTCACCGAGTACTGGCCTTGGTAGTAACCGGCAATCGCGGTGTCCAGGTCCTTGCTCGTGGCAATCAGGGCGCGGATGATTGCCACGCCCGCGGTGGCGTTGTCGTAGGGGTCCAGTAGGTTGAGCTTGCGGCCCACCAGGTCCGAAGCCCATTGGCCGGACGACGGGATGACTTGCATGGTGCCGATCGCGTTTGCGGGTGACACAGCCCGCTGGTCGAAGCCGGATTCCTGCTCGGCGAATGCCATGGCCAGGGAAGGGCTGACGCCCATGCGCCGGGCCGTATCGGCCACGATGCTCTTCATTTCGGCGCGACTGGGAACCGGGGAAGCGTTGAGCAACGCCTTGTTTTCGTTGGCGGAGCTGACAACCGCAGGCGGGTAGGTGAAACCCAGGAACGTGCTGGGGACCAGCGGCTTGGTGTCCCCGGCAGGCTGCAGGCCGGCACCGGGAATGGTCAGCTTCTGGCCCGGGTAGATGACCGTTGTTGCCGTGACATTGTTGGCCGTCATCAGGGCACTGAGGGAAACGCCGTGCCGCGAAGCAATGGAACTGAGGGTGTCACCGGCCTTAATGGTGTACGAGCCTGTGTTTGCCAGCGGAGCGGGTGCAGGAGCGGGTGCTGGAGCCGGAGTAGCTGGCGTCGAGGGCGCGGATCCGCCGCTGACCTTGATCTTCTGCCCCGGATAGATGATGGAGCTCCCGTTGAGGTTGTTCCAACTGAAGATGCTGGACAGTGGTACGCCGTGCTTGGCTGCAATGGCGCCAAGGGTGTCGCCGGATACAACCGTGTAAACCGTTGCGTTGCTGGGGGCGCTTGGGGCTGCCGGGGCGGACGGCTGCGCAGGTGTGGCCGTTGCAGTGCCCGTAAGTTTTATGCTCTGCCCCGGGTAGATCAGGGTGGTGGCAGAGAGCTTGTTCAGCTGGAGCACCGCATTGGTATCAAGGTTGAAGCGGCGGGCGATGGCGCTGATGGTATCGCCGCGGACAATCGTGTACGTGTCCGGTACCGAGGGTGCCATGGGGCGCAACGCGGAGGGCAGGGTGGCAGCAACGGCCTGTGCAGGAATGACGGTGCCCGTCGTGACGGCCTGGGCTTTCATGGCGGCAGCCAGCGTGGCGGGCACTTTACGGGGTTGCGGTGCCTGTGAAGCCATGGACGGTTGGGCCAGGGCAAGCGAGGACAAAACCACGGCGGGAAGCGCAGCCGTGGTTGCCGCGATGACCGGCATGCTCATGGTTCGTTTCGGCGAGCGGGGCGTCGTCATGAAAATGTCCTCATCTCAACAGCGGGGTTGTTTGATGGCGCTGTTGTCAGTGTTACCAATGTTACTGATGTTATCAATGGTGCAAGTGTGATCAGTGTGAATCTCTCACACTTAATGAATCGGCACAACAATTCCTGCCGTTCGGGATTCTTGGAAATCAAATTGTTGGCAATGAAAACGCCGACTTAACGACGGACTCCAAGGTCCGCCGTCGGACTCCGGCTAGGCGCCGGGCAGGGCGGCGTGGCAACCTTGATTCGTGAGTAATGTAGAAAGCCTTGTTTCCGAATGGCTCCCGCTGCCGGATGTCGCCGAGCTGCTGGAAGTTTCCATCACCAAAGTCCACGGACTGTTGGATGAGCGTGCGCTGGTAGCCATCAGGCGGGGAGAACGGAATATCCGCTCAATCCCCGCCCTGTTTATCCAGGATGGGCATGTTGTGGACAGCTTGAAGGGAACCATTGCGGTTCTCAGCGACGCTGGTTACAACGACGAAGAGTTGATCATCTGGCTTTTCACGCCCGACGAATCACTGCGGGGACGGCCCATTGATGCCCTGCGCGAGGGGCGGAAGACAGAGATCAGGCGCCGCGCCCAGTCTTTGGCCTGGTAGCAGCGCCTTCCTGCCTCAGGGATGTATCAAGAACTGAATTAACACGATGACGACGGCGGTTCCCACCGCCGTCGTCTGCTTATGTCCTGCCCGCCCCGGTCCAGGGCGGCGTTGCGGCTTTCGTCAGGCTGCGCGGCTAACGGCAGCCTCGGCAAGCTGGCTCAGTGCCTTCAGCGGGACCTCTTCGAGCGGCAAGCGTTCCAAGGCCTCAAAGGCCTGGTTGCTCAGCGCCGCGATCAGGGATTCCGTGGCGTCCAAGGCGCCGCATTGCACGATGATGCGGCGGATTTCGGCGACATCGGATTCGCCGAGGTCGGGATTGCCCAGCATTCGGTCGAGGTAATCTGCCTCGGTTGCAGTTGCCTGGTTGATGGCAAAGCCAACAAGAACCGTGCGTTTGCCTTCACGCAGGTCATCACCAGCGGGCTTGCCGGTGGTTTCGGGGTCGCCGAAAACGCCAAGCACGTCGTCCCGCATTTGGAACGCCTCGCCAAGGGGCAACGAGAATTGCGAGTAGCTCTCCAAAAGCCTGTCCGGTGCTCCCGCGAGAGCTCCACCCAAGGCCAGCGGGTGCTCAGTGGAGTATTTCGCCGATTTGTACCGGATGATCGATTTTGCGCGGTCCACCGAACCAGCACGGTCACGTACGGGGCCGGCCACCTCTTCAAGGATGTCGAGGTACTGACCTGCCATGACCTCTGCCCTCATCACGTTGAAGATGCGCCGGGCAGGGCTTCCCGATGCAGCCCGGGGCCCTATCTCGGTGAAGGACTCCTCGCTGAAGGACAAACAAAGGTCACCGGTCAGGATGGCGGCAGCGTCCCCGAACCTGCCGCTGTCCAGAGCCCAACCGTTCATCTCGTGGAGTTGGCCGAAACGCTTGTGCACGCTGGGGCCACCCCGGCGGGTATCGGAGCGGTCGATGATGTCGTCATGGATCAGCGCTGCTGCCTGGAAAAGTTCGAGCGCACACCCGGCCGTGACTATATCGGGGTCCTCTGCACGGCCGCCGGCGCCTCTCCAGCCCCAGTAGCACATCAGCGCCCGGAGGCGTTTGCCGCCGGTGACCAGGCTCGAAATTGATCCGATCAGCGGCGAGACGTCCGGAGACACCGTTGCCATGAGGTCCTCTTGCTCCGACAGGAAGCCCTTCAATTTGCCGGCAACGCCGTCGATGAAGTGCGTCTGCTCGGTGGTCACCTGGGCCAAAGCCGTCACTTGATGGACCCGGACGCCACGTTGGCGCCGATGGTGAAGGTGGACACGCCTTCCTTCTGCCGTATGGACACGTTCACGGTCTCGCCGTCGCCACGAATGAAGTCCAGGGAAGTGACGTTGCCTACAGCTTCCGGCCCGGGGACCAGTTTGAAGCCCTGCGCCTCCAATGAAGCCTTGTAGTAGTCCACAACACCCTCCGGCGGAGCTTTGATGGTTCCCACCAGCGCCACAGTTGCCAGGGATGCGCTCTTGTCGAAGCTGCTGGAACGTACCGATGTCTTGGGCATGACCGGAATCAGCTGCTCAGGGAAGCCCGGAACCAGTGCATTCACCGTGGCCGTGGCCCCTGGTGCTGGCGTGGCCGACTCGGTTGACGCCGTTGTCTCGGGCGCGGACGTGGAGTTGGAGGCGGCCGGGGTTGACGTTGCCGAGGCCGTGGAAGCATCCGTGGGGGAGGGCGCAGCCGAACTGCCAGGGGACGGCGTGCAGGCCGAGGCCGCCACAGCGACACTTACTGCGAGCAGGGCAAACCCTCGCGATCGAGGAGTTCCAAAGAGCTTCACAGGGTATCCTTCCGGGGGCTGAGCCTGACTGTGCCTCCAGTTTAGTCAGTGGCCGGGCATAGTATTGCCGATGTGAGGCAGGAAGCATTCGGCGGCGCCCAAAGGGCCGGCCACGAGCCCGCCCGCAGTGCTGCTGAGGCCCTGCGGGAACTGAGGCGAACCAGCATACTTCACGTAGACATGGATGCCTTCTTCGTTTCCGTCGAACTCCGCAGTCGTCCGGACCTTCGGGGAAAACCGGTGATAGTCGGCTTCCCGGCGGAACGGTCGGTGGTGCTTTCAGCTTCCTACGAGGCCCGGGCCACCGGCGTGAAGTCCGCCATGCCCATGTCCATTGCCATGAGGCGGTGCCCTGCCGCGGTGGTCATCGAACCCCGGCACACACTGTATTACCAGGTCTCCGCCCAGCTGATGGAGGTCTTCGCCTCCATTACGGACCTGGTGGAGCCGCTCAGCGTGGACGAAGCCTTTTTGGATGTGGGTGGTGCGATTCGACGGCTCGGCTCACCGCTGGACATCGGCCACCTCATCCGCCGGAGGGTCCAGTCCGAACTGGGCATCACGGCATCAGTAGGAATCGCAGGCACCAAGTTCGTGGCGAAGATCGCATCTACCCGGTGCAAACCCGATGGCATCCTGCAGATCGATGCCGAAGACACCGTCCCCTATCTGCACAGCCTGCCTGTCAACGCACTGTGGGGAGTAGGCGGGAAGACCGCGGAAGTTCTAGCGCGCCTTGGCATTCGAACCGTGGCGGACGTGGCGGCTACGCCCTTGGCTTCCTTGAAGAAGGTCCTCGGCGCCAGCGGAGAGCATGTCCACCGGCTGTCCATGGGGGTCGATCCGCGGCCCGTCACACCCACCAGGCTTGAGAAAAGCATCGGGGCGGAGGAAACATTCTCAGTCGACACCGGGGATGAAGCCCTGTTGCACAGGGAGTTGCTGCGCTTATCGCACCGAACGGCCGGCCGCCTGCGCAGCTCCGGCATGTTGGCCAGGACGGTGGCGTTGAAATTGAGGTACTCGGACTTCTCCACTGTTACGCGAAGCCGGACCGTCCATGCTCCGGTGGACAGTGCGCAGATGATCTACCAAGTGGCAGTGCAGCTGCTGGAGTCGTTGGGCCCCCGGTCCATGAGCGTCCGCCTTGTGGGAGTGCGGGCAGAGCAACTGGAGCCCGTCGGCCAGACCTCCCTGCAGCTGAGCCTGGATCGACGGGACGATAATTGGCGGGCCGCGGAGCAGGCATTGGACCGGGTCTCCGAACGCTTCGGGTCCAAAACGTTGCTTCCTGCCCGGCTTTTGGAACCGGGTAAGCCTCCAGCAGGCACTTAAGGCATGTGAGGTTGGTCCCGCAAGGCCCCGGGCGTCTTTCAGAACGGCGTCCGACAAACTATCCTATTTATTACAGAGACTTAGATCGTCTGGACAAACTGTTTCCTGAACAGTCGGCCCTAAGATGCCCGCTGAACCAAGAGGGAATTTTGGGAACGATTTTCTTGGTCCGATCGTTTTGGTAACAGACGCACAGGACGCGTTATGTCCAGACGCTGGCTGACTAAAGGAGGTCGTGATGCCCCTCTCGGAGCATGAACAGAAGCTGCTTGAGCAACTCGAAAAGCAACTTCATGAGGACGATCCGAAGTTCGCCAACACCATGGGTTCGGATCCCATCCGCAGTTGGTCTACCCGGCATGTGATTATCGGCGTCCTGGGCGCCATTGCCGGCATACTCCTCCTGCTCGTAGGGGTTTCGATGCAGGCGATACCAGTGGGTGTCCTCGGCTTCGTCGTCATGGGTGCTGGCGTCTACTTCGCCACGTTGCGTGGTGCGGCCTTTGGCAAAGCCAGCAAGGGCAAGCCGGGAAAGGGTAAGCCCAAGAGCTCGTTCATGAGCAGTCTGGAAGAGCGCTGGGACGAACGGCGCCGCGACGACTCCTGACTGACACCTTTCGCCGTCGGCCGGCGGCATTGCTTCAAACACGCCCCTTGACTCCCGGGTAGGGATAACGGAAGACCCGCATTGCGGGTCTTTTCGCGTTTAACGCGTTTAAGCGGGATACGAGGCATTCGTGGGAGCCCTCCACTTTCCGCCCGTTCCTCCACCCTCCTCCCTTTGCTCCACTTCGCACCACCCGGATACGATTCCTGGCCCGGACCGGCCATCGGCAGCCGGACTTGCTGCTGCATGCCTGCCCGCACGCTGCCGGATGGCTTTTGCCCTCCACTTCCAGCCGTGGCCCCTTAAAACCGCGCCAATTCGGGGCTCGCAAATCTCAAAGTGGTGGAGAAACACCCTGTGTTGCGTTGACTGTGGGGCATTGTGGAGTAAAGTGGAGCGCATAAGAGGGTAGTGGCAGTGTTGGGAATGAGCGGGCACCTTGACTGAGGGGCGGTGGGGCCAGTGTTTCTGGGCACTCACTCGCCGCGTCTCGATGAAAAGGGCCGGATCATTCTCCCCGCCAAGTTCCGTGAGGAACTTGCCGAAGGGCTGGTCCTCACAAGAGGCCAGGAACGCTGCATCTACGTCTTCAGCCAGAAAGAATTCGAACGCATTCACGAATCCATGCGGGAGGCCCCACTGTCCTCCAAGCAGGCTCGTGACTACATTCGGGTTTTCCTGTCCGGAGCCTCTGACGAGGTACCTGACAAGCAGGGGCGTGTGACGATTCCGCCGGCGCTCCGGGCGTATGCAGGACTCGGTCGGGAACTGGCAGTTATTGGTGCCGGTACCAGGGCTGAGATCTGGGATGCCGAAGCTTGGAACGAGTACCTCAACGAGAAGGAATCAGCCTTCTCGGAAACCGATGACGACAATCTGCCCGGGTTCATCTAACCGGTCGGAGAAAGCAGCACAACCGCTTCTTGAATGGGATCTCCAGCCGCCCATCGAACAGTCTTCCTGGCTCAACTTCCCCTGAGCCAGGCCGGCGGGACGATAGGCGCGGATGGGGATCCGATTCAAGAAACAGCAGGCAAGCGATTGAAGAAAGAGGAGGCAGCGTGGAAGAGCAGGACGCGGCAAAGCCCACATCGGAGCGCCACGTACCCGTCCTCAAAGACCGCTGCATCAATCTGCTGGCTCCCGGGTTTGAGGCTGCCAGGAAGCGCGGCCAGACACCTGTGGCCATCGACGCAACCCTTGGCATGGGAGGGCACTCCGAGGCGATGTTGCAACGCTTTCCGGACCTGCACCTCGTCGGCATCGACCGCGACGAGGAAGCCCTTGCCCTGGCCGGTGCCCGCCTTGAGCCCTTTTCGAACCGGACGGATCTGGTACATGCCGTATACGACGAAATTGACGACGTGCTGGCGGACCTTGGAATCCCTGAGGTGCACGGCATCCTGATGGATCTTGGCGTGTCATCCCTGCAGCTGGACGAGCGTGAACGTGGGTTCGCCTACTCCTACGACGCCCCGCTGGATATGCGGATGGACACCAGCCGCGGCCAGACCGCCGCCGATGTGGTCAACAACTACAGTGAAGACGAACTGGTTCGCATTATCCGTAAGTGGGGCGAAGAAAAGTTCGCTGGACGTATCGCCAATAGGATCGTCAACGCCCGCGCCGACAAACCGTTCGCTACTACCGGCGAACTTGTGGAGCAGATCCGCAGTGTAGTTCCTGCCGCAGCCGCGAAGAGCGGTGGGCATCCCGCCAAGCGCACCTTCCAGGCTTTGCGGATTGAGGTCAATGAGGAACTCGATGTCCTGGAACGCGCAGTCCCGGCAGCCGTTGCCGCGACAGCCATGGGAGGCCGGATCGTGGTGATGTCCTATCACTCGCTGGAGGACAAGATCGTGAAGTCAGTCTTCCAGGCCGGCTCCAAATCCTCGGCCCCGCTCGGTTTCCCCGTGGAACTCGAAGAACATAAACCCGAACTGAAGACCATCACCAAAGGCACTGAAGTGCCTACGGCTGCAGAAATCGCCGAAAACCCCCGTGCGGCGTCCGCCCGTTTGAGGGCCGTGGAGCGCATCAAACCAAGGAGAGACGCATGAGCAACGCCGCAGCGAAGACACTGCCCTTCGTGGTGGGCAATACGGCCCGTGCGCTGCCGGCTCCCGCAGGCAAGCCCGATACCGGCCGCAAGGCCCGCACTCCGCTTTCACTCGTGCGCAGCGCGCCGGGCAAACGACGGACACCCTTTGTGGTGCTCTGCTTCGTGGCTATGGCGGCGGCGCTGCTGACGGTCCTCGTCTTGAACATCTCGGTTTCCACTGCCCAGTATCAGTTGGTGCAGCTCAAGGCCGAAGCGGCCACCTTGAACAAGGAAAACCAGGACCTGACACAGAGGAAGCAGAATTTCGAGGCTCCCCAGAATCTGGCAGCGAAGGCTGCAGAATTGGGAATGGTCCCGTCCACTGTTAAGGGACAGATCGATCTGAAGACAATGACCGTCACCGGAAAGGCGACGCCTGCAGTTAAGGGAGACAATCCCGGAGCGCAGCTTGCCCCGCCTGCCGTGGCGGGCATGCTGGATGTGGTTCCGTCGGTGACTACCAAGGATCCGCTGGAAAACTTGAAGCCGGTTACTCCGGCGGCGCCGGCAGCAACACCGGCGACTCCGTCAGCAGCACCGACGACTCCGGCAACTGCACCGCCGGTCGAACTCAATGGGGGATCGGTCCCGGCCCCCCAGCAAAAGGCACCCGGACAGTAGTCCACCAGTCCACTGACGCAAGGCCAGCAGCAAGGAATCAACGTGGCTCAGAACCCCGGCACATCGAAAAAACCGAAGACGCCGGCGGCAAGAAAGCGGTTGCGGGTTGGTCTTGGCATCATGCTGACGCTGCTGCTGGTGGTGGGCGGCAAGCTCTTCATGGTCCAAGGCCTGGATATGGGCGGGATGGCCGAGGCGGCCTTGGCTAAACGCCTGACGCCCCAGGTTCTGCCTGCAGAACGCGGGCAGATTGTCGATGCCAACGGCACCGTCCTGGCCAGCAGCGTCATCCGCTACAACCTCGTGGTGGACCAAACCGTCAACACGGGAACCGCGACTTTCCATCGCTTCAACGACAAAACGGAAAAGCTCGACGAGATCACCCGTGACCAAGGGATTTCCGACTTGGCTGCGCTTTTGGGTACTGACGAAGCCAAAGTACGTGAGGCGCTGACCGGTGAGAAGCAGTATTTCGTTGTGGCCAAGGACATCAAGCCGGAACTCGAGGATCGAATCTCCAAGCTGTACATCCCTGGCCTACGCGCCGAAGGTGTCAGCAAGCGCGTCTACCCCAATGGCAGCGTTGCCGGCGGCGTGGTGGGCTTCCTCCAGGACGGAACCACAGGCCAAGCGGGCATCGAACAAACCCAGGATGAGGTCCTCCGTGGTGTTGAAGGCAAGCGGGTCTTTGAGATCGGCGCTGACGGCCTGCGCATTCCAGTGGCCACTGACGAGCTGACTCCCGCCGTGGACGGCAGCGACGTCAAGCTGACCATCAACACGGACATCCAGTACTTCGCGCAGCAGGCCATCCAAAGCCAGGTGGACAAGATGAATGCCGAGTGGGGGTCCATCATCGTGATGGACGCCAAGACCGGCAACCTGGTCGCTTTGGCTGACACCAATGCCCCGGATCCCAACGATCCCGGAAAGGTCGATGCCAAAGACCGTGGCGTTCGATCCGTAACGGCCGCGTATGAGCCCGGTTCAGTGCAGAAGATGATCACCGCTGCGGCAGTCATTGAAGAAGGCAAGTCCTTCCCGTTGGATCACTACACGATTCCCCCTTCCTACACCATCGACGGCCAGACCTTTACTGATGCCTTCGAACACGGCACTGAGGAACGCACGCTCGCTGGGATCCTGGGGTGGTCCATGAACACCGGTACCGTGATGGCCGGTAGCCGGCTGACCAAGGAGCAACGGTACGACTGGCTGAAGAAATTCGGTATCGGTGAACAGACCGATATCGGCCTGCCCGCAGAAGCCACCGGCATCCTGGCCAAACCCGAGCAGTGGGACGACCGCCAGCAGTACACGGTTCTCTTTGGGCAGGGCGTTTCCCAGTCGACCTTGCAGACAGTGCGTGCCTTCCAAAGCATCGCCAATAACGGTGTCATGCTTCAGCCCCGGCTCATCGACAGCTACATCACTCCTGAGGGCGAGGAACAGAAGGTTGCCGCCAAGGATTCCCGCCAAGTGGTGTCCAAGGATACTGCCCAGCAGGTCCGGGACATCCTGGAGAGCGCTGTGACCGAGGGGCAGATCAAGGACGCGGCAATCGACGGCTACCGTGTCGGCGCGAAGACAGGAACGTCGCAGGCGCCCCGTGAGGACGGGCTTCCAGGATTCGACGGCTACACGGCCTCCATGGTGGGTATGGCACCCATGGACGACCCCCGCTTCATTGTCGAGGTAGTGCTTCAACGACCCAAGGGAAACATCTACGGACTCACCAACGGGCCCGTGTTCCGTTCGGTCATGGCACAAGTGCTGCGGACCTACAACGTGGCGCCGTCCACGGGAACACCCGCGCGCCTGCCCCAGTTCGTCAAGTAAGCTTCTTGGGCGTCTGTTTCGGCCAAAACTCGATCAACCACTAACGGCCCGGGCGCCGCTGGCCCCAGGCCGGTCGTTCCACGAGCACCAACGGAGAACCACGTGTCAGAGCACAATGAGGCAGCTAACAGCGCCACGACGCCGGATACCGGCAGGTCCGTCTTCCGCCCCGAATCCGTGGCCGCGGTGCCGTTGGCCACGATTGCGGAGGCACTTGGAATAGCCGCACCGGAGGGCAACCACAACAGGGGAGTGACAGGCATAACCCTCAACTCCAGGGCCGTGGAATCCGGCGACCTCTATATGGCCTTGCCAGGCGCTTCGCGCCATGGTGCCGACTTTGTTCCCCAAGCCGTCGCCGCCGGTGCCGTGGCCGTGGTCACGGACGACGCCGGGGCACGCCAACTGGCGCTGGCCGGCGAGCAGCCGGTTCCGGTGCTTATCGTGCAAGAGGCGCGTACCGCCGTCGGACCTTTGGCTGCGCTGATCTACCGCAGCCAGCCGGCGGAAGGCGGGTTCCCGTCCCTGTACGGTGTCACCGGTACCAACGGAAAGACCACCACGACCTACTTCATCAACTCGCTGCTGCGTGCTCTGGGCAAGACTCCGGGACTCATTGGGACCATAGAGATCGTGGCTGGCGGTGAGCCTATCCCGAGCCTCCTGACCACCCCGGAGTCCACGGATGTCCATGCCCTGCTGGCTCTGATGCGCGAACGGGGCCTGGAAGCCGCGTCCATGGAAGTCTCGTCCCACGCGATCTCCTACCACCGTGTGGACGGTGTGATGTTCGACGTCGCGGGTTTCACCAACCTCACCCAGGACCATCTGGACCTGCACGGCAGCATGGAAGAGTATTTCCGCACCAAGGCGGAACTCTTCACCGCCAGGCGGGCCCGCCACGCTGTTGTCACAGTGGACGATGACTGGGGGCGCAAGCTCGCGGAGCTGGCCGATATCCCCGTCACTACCCTCTCGGCCAACGAGGCCACCGCCGGGTCCGACTGGCACGTCGCGGAAATCACTGCCCGAGGGCTCGGCTCCGCATTCGAACTCAGGCACGCCGACGGACGCGTGCTGCGCGTCCACACGGGCCTGCCTGGAGCCTTCAACGTGGCCAACGCTGCCTTGGCCACCCTCATGGTCCTGGCGTCGGGCGTTGACGAACAGACACTCCAGTCGGCCTTGGACACCCACGATCCTTTCACGGTGGCCGTTCCCGGGCGCATGCAGTTGGTCTCAACTGAGCCAGCCGCAGTTGTTGATTTTGCCCACAATCCTGATGCTTTGGCGCGTGCGCTCGAAGCCGTACGCTCGCCACAGGAGGGGTCCCGCGTCATTGTGGTCTTTGGTGCAACCGGCCAGCGCGACCAGGGCAAGCGGCCCACCATGGGTGCCATCGCTGCGCGCCTTGCCGATGTGGTGATCGTCAGTGATGACGATCCCCACGACGAAGACGCGGCATCAATCCGCGCCGAAGTCCTGCAGGGTGCCAGGGCAGCCCGGGATGCCGAAAAGCTGGGCAGCGACATCATCGAGTCCCACCCGAGGGACGCCGCGATCCGGCTGGCCGTTGAGATGGCCACTGCCAACGACACCATCCTTATCGCCGGACGTGGCCACGAAGTGTGGCAAGAGGTCAAAGGCGTGAACCTGGCACTGGACGACAGGGTCGAGTTGCGCGCCGCCTTGACATCCAAGGGATTCAGCGTTTCATCGGACCAGCGGATAGAGTCCTAAACCGAGATGATTGCACTTACTGCGGCGGAGATCGCCGACATCACCCATGGCCGATTGACCGGAGCTACGGACATCGCGCCCACCTCCGTCGTCACTGATTCACGGGAAGCGACGCCCGGTTCGCTCTACGTTGCCAAGCCCGGCGAGCACGCCGATGGCCACGACTTCGTCGAGGCTGCCTTCGAACGCGGCGCCGTACTGGTCCTCGCCGAACGTGAAGTGACCGACGCTGGCGGAAGCCCCTTTCCCGCCGTCGTAGTCGATGATGCCGTCCTGGCAATGGGTGCCCTCGCAGCGGAATGCGTCCGTCGCATCCGTGCTGAACGCGCACAGCGCGGCGAAGACTTTACGGTCATTGGCATCACCGGATCGGCCGGTAAGACGACCACCAAGGATCTCTTGGCCGGTGTGCTTTCCGTGGCCGGTAAGACGGTGGCGCCGCAGGGTTCCTACAACGGTGAAGTGGGCGTGCCCTTGACGGTTTTCGCCGCCGACGCCGATACCCGCTACTTGGTCATCGAGATGGGTGCCACAGGCCTTGGCCACATCAAATACCTCGCAGACATGGTGAAGCCGGACATTGGCGTTGTCCTGGTGGTTGGTACGGCACATGCCGGAGAATTCGGCGGGGTTGAGAATATCGCCACTACGAAGGGCGAACTCGTTGAAGCCCTTGGCGAGCACGGCACGGCTGTGATCAACCTCGATGATGGCCGCGTAGCTGCCATGCGCTCCCGGACCAAGGCCAGGATCCTGGGGTTCACGGCAGCGCCCGCCACCACCGAAGAGGTCGAAGCGCGCAACGTGGTGGTCAATGCCCAGGGTTTCCCGGACTTTGATCTCGTGTTGCCCGACGGCGGCCCTGCCGTTGAGGTGCGAAGCCGCCTGATCGGTGGGCACCATGTAACCAACCTGTTGGCCGCGGCGGCAGCTGCGTTCGCCGCCGGCATCCCGGCCGCCGACATTGCGTCCTCCCTCAGCTCACAGTCGGCGGCAAGCCGCTGGCGCATGGAGCGGACTGAACGCGAAGACGGCGTCACCATCATCAACGACGCCTACAACGCCAACCCGGAATCAATGCGGGCAGCGTTGCGCACACTGGCAGATCTTGGACAAGGCCGACGGACCTGGGCTGTGCTTGGAGCCATGCTCGAGCTCGGGGAGGACTCCATCCGCGAGCACACCGCAGTGGGCACGCAGGTAGTCCGGTTGAACATCTCCAGGCTTGTGGTGGTGGGACGCGAAGCCAGGGCCCTCTACGTCTCGGCCATCCAGGAAGGATCCTGGGGCGATGAATGTTCGTTCACCGAGACTGTCGAAGAAGCCTACGAGCTCCTGCAGAACGAGCTCGAACCCGGTGACCTGGTGTTGTTCAAGTCCTCCAACGGGGTAGGGCTGCGGCATTTGGGTGATCGGATAGCATTACCTCCACGGGCCGAGCCCACCGGAGACAACGCGGCTGAAGCTGCCGCAAGCGAAGGGAACGAGCTGCTGTGATTGCACTTTTGATCGGCGCCGGCGTCGCCCTTCTGGTGGCCCTCATCGGGACGCCCCTGTTCATCAAGTTCCTCGTGGCCAAGAGCTACGGGCAATTCATCCGCGACGACGGTCCTACATCGCACCACACCAAGCGTGGAACGCCGACCATGGGCGGGACCGTTGTAGTTGCGGCCGTGCTCATCAGCTACTTCGTGACGCACCTGATCATGTGGATGATGAACCCGCGGTCCCCTGGACCGTCCGCGTCAGGACTCCTGCTGCTGTTCCTCATGGTGGGCATGGGTTTTGTGGGCTTCCTGGACGACTACATCAAGATTTCCAACAAGCGCAGCCTGGGCCTGAACGCCCGGGCAAAGCTGATCCTCCAGGCTGCCGTCGGAATCATCTTCGCGGTGCTGGTACTGCAGTTTCCCAACGAGGACGGACTTCGGCCGGCATCCACCCAGATCTCGTTGGTGCGGGACATCCCTTGGCTGGACCTGGCTTTTGGCGGGACAGTGCTCGGCGCGATCCTCTTCGTCGTATGGTCCAACCTGATCATCACTGCTGCCACCAACGGCGTGAACCTGACCGATGGCCTGGATGGCCTTGCTGCGGGCGCGTCCATCATGGTCTTTGGCGCCTACACCATCATGGGAATCTGGCAGAACAACCAGGCCTGCGGATCACCCAGGGAAGCAGGAAGCGGTTGTTACCAGGTTCGTGACCCCATGGATCTTGCCCTGTTGGCAGCGATCCTCAGTGCAGCCTTGGTGGGCTTCCTCTGGTGGAATACCTCGCCGGCCAAGATCTTCATGGGGGACACGGGATCCCTGGCGATCGGCGGTGCCGTGGCAGCCTTCGCGATTTTGTCACGCACGGAACTCCTGCTGGCTTTCATCGGCGGCCTGTTCGTCCTGATCACCCTTTCGGTCATCATCCAGGTGGGCTTCTTCAAACTCAGTGGCGGCAAACGGGTCTTCAAGATGGCGCCACTTCAACATCACTTTGAACTGAAGGGCTGGGCGGAAGTGACAGTGGTTGTCCGCTTCTGGATCCTCGCCGGCCTGTTCGTGGCCGCCGGCCTCGGAATTTTCTACGCTGAATGGGTGGTACTGCTGTGAACGGAAGCCCGGAGACAACGCCGTCGGCCGCCGACAGGCTCAGCGAACTCACCAGCTGGGACGCTGACTGGAGCGGCCTGCGCGTGGTGGTGACGGGAATCGGCATGTCCGGCTTCTCGGCAGCTGACACCCTCATCGAACTCGGTGCCAAAGTGGTGGTGGTGGACGCAGCCACCACGCCAAAGGCCAAGGCGCAAGCTGACACCCTGAAAATCGTGGGCGCCGTTGAGGTGCTGTTGGGGGAGGACGCGGTCAATGCCCTTCCCCTGATCGACGACGCTTTGCCCGAGCTGGTTGTCACGTCGCCGGGATGGCGGCCGGACCAGGCCCTGTTGGCCGCCGCCAAGCGGAAGCACATCCCCGTGTGGGGCGACGTTGAGCTTGCTTGGCGCCTCCGCGTCCGCGCAGGACGCAAGACAGCTGACTGGCTCACCATTACGGGCACGAACGGCAAGACCACCACGGTGGGCATGACCGAATCCATGCTGCAGGCAGCCGGACTCAAGGCAATCGCGGTCGGCAACGTTGGAACGCCGATCCTTGACGCACTCCGGGATCCGGTGGACTACGACGCGTTCGCTGTTGAACTCTCCAGCTTCCAGCTGCATTGGAGCCATTCCCTGTCACCAGTGGCAAGTGTGTGCCTCAACGTTGCTGAAGACCACGTGGACTGGCACGGGTCCTATGCCTCGTACCTGGCGGACAAGGCCAAGGTGTATGAGAACACCCAAAAGGCGGCCATCTACAACGCCGAACAGATCGAAACCGAACGCATGGTGGAGAACGCGGACGTCGTTGAGGGTTGCCGCGCCATTGGGTTCACCACGAATACTCCAGCTATCAGCATGCTGGGTGTGGTGGACGGACTGCTGGTTGACCGCGCGTTCATTGCCGAGCGCAAAGACTCCGCCGCGGAGCTCGCCGCTATGGCCGACCTCGGGCCTGTGGCGCCGCGCCACATGGTGGCCAACGCGTTGGCGGCCGCGGCCTTGGTACGTGCATACGGCATAGAGCCAACGGCGGTAAAGCAGGGTTTGGCCAACTACCTGCCGGGCGCCCATCGCATCCAGGTGGTCGCCAAACGGAACGACATCCTGTGGATCAACGACTCCAAAGCCACCAATCCACACGCTGCATCCGCGGCGCTCTCTGCCTTCCAACACGTCGTGTGGATTGCGGGTGGGCTCTCCAAGGGTGTCAACTATGACGACCTCGTCAAAGAACACGCCCGCCGCCTGAAGGCCGTTGTCCTTATTGGGACCGATACCGAAGCGCTGGAAGGCTCCCTCCAGCGACACGCACCGGATGTCCCCGTGATAGCGCAAGCCAAGGGCGACACTGGGATGGTGCAGACCGTAGCCGGCAACGCCGCCTCGCCCATCTACGGCGAGGCCATCATGGGCCAGGCCGTGGTGTCGGCGGCCGAACTGGCCACGCCAGGGGACACCGTCCTGATGGCACCCGCGGCTGCATCCATGGATCAGTTCTCTTCCTACGCTCACCGCGGCGATGCTTTCATCCAGGCAGTTCGCGAGCTTGTGGAAGGGCAGGCAACGACCACCGAGGAGTAACAATGGTCAGCACGCCCACCCGCACTCGCGGCAAAGACCCGCGGGACGGGAAGCCCAAGGCTTCGGTGCGGGCGCCCAAAAAGCCTTCCGGGCTCCGCCGACACCTGCGAGGCTTCTGGGAAAGCCTTGAAGGCAAGAGCAAAGCCCCCAACAGCTCCACGTACTACCTCATCCTGGGCTGTGCCCTGGCGTTGACTGCCATTGGCATCATGATGGTGTTGTCGGCCTCGAGTGTCGAGGCGATCTCCGAAGGGAAGTCGCCCTACGCGGACGCCCTGAAGCAGGCGATGTTCGGGGTGCTCGGAGCAGCAGCCATGTACGTGATCTCGCGAACCAACGTGAACTGGATGAAGAGGTTGTCCTGGTGGGCTCTGGGTGGCGTCGTGGTACTCCTGGTCCTGGTCCAGGTCATGGGCAACACCGTCAACGGCAACAAGAACTGGATCGACGTCGGCGGAATAACGCTCCAGCCCTCGGAGATGGCCAAGCTGGTCCTGTGCGTATGGATTGCTGCAGTACTGGCCCGCAAGCAAAAGCTCCTGCACCGTTGGTGGCATGTCATCATTCCCGTGGTGCCCGGAGCCGGCCTGGTGATTGCGCTGGTGATGCTCGGGAACGACCTCGGGACAGTGATCGTCATTGCGGCCATCACGGCGGCAGGCCTCTACTTCGCCGGGGTTCCGGGCAAGATGCTGGCCATAGCAGGGGCCGTTGGGGCAGTGGGTGCCGTGCTGGGAACCATCAGCAGTGCGAACCGCATCTGCCGCATCACGTCCTGGTTGGGCACAGCGTCGGCCTCCTGCACCGATAACTTCGACTTCGACTTCCAGTCCACCAACGGCATGTACGGCCTGGCGCAGGGAAGTTGGACCGGGCTGGGCCTTGGCCAAAGCCGGCAGAAGTACAACTGGCTTCCCGAAGCCCACAATGACTTCATCTTCGCCATCATCGGAGAAGAGCTTGGACTCGTGGGAACCCTGGTGGTGTTGGTGCTCTTCGCAATCCTGGGCATCGCCATTTTCCGGGTAGTGGTCAGGCAAACGGACCCGTTCCAGCGAACACTGGCCGGTGGCATCATGGTGTGGCTCCTGGGACAGGCAAGCATGAACATGGCTGTGGTCACCCAGCTCCTTCCGGTGGTCGGTGTGCCGCTCCCGTTCATCTCCTACGGAGGCTCAGCCCTCGTGATGTCCCTCTGTGGCGTGGGCGTAGTGTTGTCCTTGGCCCGAGGCCAATTGCCGCCCCAGCAACGCCCCCGGTTCCTGCCGCGCCGTTCTCCGAAAACCGCACGAAAGCGTACATAGCACTTCATGACTTCTGACTCCCGCAACGCGTCCAAGCCCTTGTCCGTTGTCCTTGCCGGCGGCGGTACTGCCGGGCACGTGAGCCCGCTGCTCGCCATCGCCGATGCCATCAAGGACAAGCGTCCGGAAGCTGCAATCCTGGCTGTTGGCACGCCGTCGGGCATGGAAACGCGGCTCATACCGGCTGCCGGCTACCAGCTCGCCACCATAGACCGTGTCCCTTTCCCGCGGCGTCCTTCCGTTGACCTGGTCAAACTTCCCGGCCGTTTGTTGGGAGCAGTCCGTCAGGCCCGCCGCATCCTTGAGGATGCGCACGCTGATGTCCTGGTAGGCGTGGGCGGTTACGTCTGTACGCCGATGTACCTCGCCGCACGGAAACTCGGTATCCCCATTGTGATCCACGAGGCCAACATGAAGGCCGGCCTGGCCAACCGCGTCGGTGCCCGTTTCAGCAATCATGTTGCGGTGGCATTCGCCGGTACCCGGCTGCGGGGTGCACGCCATGTTGGCATGCCCATGCGGCGAGCCATCTCGGGACTTCACCGGACAACGGCGGCTCCTGCTGCCAAGGCTTCCTTGGGCCTGGTTCCAGAACGCCCCGTGTTGATCGTCACCGGTGGTTCCTCGGGCGCACTCAGCATCAACCGTTCCATCAGTGCAGCCTTGCCTGCGCTGGCGGCCGCGGGGATACAGACCCTGCACATCACGGGCAATGGGAAGGCCGTTCTCAACGACGACGGCGGCCTGCTCACCGCCGAAGGGTATCGCCAGGTTGAGTATGTGGATGGGATGGAGAACGTCTATGCAGCCGCGGACGTCCTCCTTGCCCGTGCCGGCGCCGGAACTGTCAGCGAAGTGGCAGCCGTGGGAGTCCCGGCCGTGTTTGTGCCCTTGCCCATCGGCAACGGAGAGCAGGCACTGAATGCTGCGCCGTTGGTGGATGCAGGTGGCGCACTCCTGGTTGATGACAAGGACCTCAGCCCTGAATGGCTGGAGCGGGAGCTCATTCCGCTCCTGACTGACCACGACAGGCTCCTCCAAATGGCCAGAAAAACCGAAGCCCTTGGTATCAGAAACGCCGATCAGCGCATGGCTGATCTTGTCCTGGAAGCGGTATCCGCATGACCATCAGCATCGCCCCCCTCGAATCCCTGGGCCGGGTCCACTTCATTGGCATTGGCGGCGTGGGAATGTCCGCAGTCGCCCGGATCATGGTGGCGCGGGGTGTCCCCGTCAGCGGAACCGACGCCAAGGACCTGCCGGTCATGCACGACCTCTCCTTGGCTGGGGCCCGCATCGCGGTGGGATACGACCAAAACAACCTTGCCGACGCCCAGACGATCGTGGCCGGCTCTGCCATCCGGGCCGACAATCCCGAGCTCACTGCGGCACGTGCCGCCGGGCTGCCCGTGCTGCACCGGTCCGAAGCTTTGGCTGCCACCATGGCGGGCCACCGTGTAGTTACAGTGGCGGGTACCCATGGGAAGTCCACCACCACCTCCATGATTGCCGTCCTGCTCAAGGAAGCCGGCGTTGACCCCTCTTTTGCCATTGGCGCCAACGTCCCGGCGTTGGGTGTGAATGCTGCCCATGGGGAGTCGGACATCTTCGTGGCCGAGGCCGATGAATCGGACGGATCCTTCCTCAATTACCGTCCGCTGATTGCCGTGGTGACCAACGTCGAAGCCGACCACCTTGACCACTACGGGACGCCGGAAGCGGTCTTTGCCTCCTTCGACAACTTTGCGGCGCTCCTGCCGGCGGACGGCGTTCTCCTGGCCTGCGCCGACGACGCCGGTGCCCTCGCCCTGGCGGAGCGGACGGCGTCCCTGGGAACCACGCGCGTCCTGACGTACGGGACATCGGACGACGCCGACATCCGCCTTTTCGACGGCGGTCCCGGAGACGTTTCGGTAGCCGTTGGTCCTGACGTCCACAGGGTGGAACTGCAGGTCCCGGGGCGCCACAATGCCCTGAACGCGGCAGCCGCGTTCGCGGTCGCCGTCGAACTTGGTGTGAATCCCGAAGATGCGGCGGCGGCGCTGGGCCAGTTCACTGGCGCGTCACGGCGCTTTGAGCTCAAGGGCCAGGGGAGGGGTGTGCGGGTCTACGACGACTATGCCCACCACCCCACGGAGGTTCGCGCCGCCCTGTCTGCCGCCCGCTCGGTAGCCGGGGGCAACAAGGTCCATGTCCTGTTCCAGCCGCACTTGTTTTCGCGCACACGCGAGTTCGCCGGGGAATTTGCTGCTGCGCTGGACGCGGCGGATACGGCCCTGATCCTGGATATCTATCCTGCTCGCGAGGACCCCATCCCCGGTGTCACCAGCGCTTTGATCGCCGATCAGCTTGCCACTGGCAGGCTGGTGGGGGCAGGGGAGGCAGTGGACGCCCTGATGGCGGTCGCCAGCGACGGAGATGTAGTCCTCACCGTCGGTGCCGGCGACGTTACTGCTTACGGGCCAGTGATCGTGGAGGCGTTGGGTGGCTAGCACCCGCAAGCCGACGTACAGGCCTGGAGCGGAGTCGCGCCCGCCGGATGCGGCCCGTTCGGGAGGATCCAAGGCGGTGCCGGACAAAGGCCGGGCTGAGGGATCCGGCGAAGTCATCAGCGCGCAACGTCCCATCGAGCCGGACAGTAAGCGGGGGACCCGTTCCCAGCCAGCCACGGCGACCACGTCAACAAAGGCCCCGGCGTCGGATAACGTCATTGTCTTTCCTGAGCCCAAGGGCCGGCGGCAACGCAGGATTATTGGGTGGACGCTTTCCATCGTGGCCGCTGTTGTGGCGGCCCTGATCGCCGGTGCGGTCTTCTCGCCGGTATTGGCAGTCAGGACAGTGACAGTGGACGGCACCACACTGCTGACGCCCGACGCCGTTCAGCAGGCTCTGTCCGGCCTGGAGGGCAAGCCGCTGCCGCAGGTCACCGAACAGGAGATCAACGAGCTCTTGAAGCCGCTGGTCCAGGTCCGCTCCGCAACCATGGAGGCGAGGCCGCCGTCGGAGTTGCTTGTGCATGTCAACGAACGCGTTCCGGTGGCGCTGCTCAAGCAGGGTGACTCGTTCGTGATGGTGGATGTGGACGGGGTGCAACTCGGGGCTACGAAGGACCAGTCGGCGGTGGCACTGCCCTTGATTGACGCGGGAGCCGGGGCGACGAACACAGAGTTGTTCAAGGCGATTGCCGCCGTCCTGGATACGTTGCCGGCC
Source organism: Arthrobacter sp. AK01 (assembly GCF_021109375.1). NCBI lineage: Bacteria > Bacillati > Actinomycetota > Actinomycetes > Micrococcales > Micrococcaceae > Arthrobacter > Arthrobacter sp. AK01. Next base: position 38,493 of record NZ_JAJOHP010000009.1, on the reverse strand, counting down.
GATGTCCGCGCCCGGATGTCGACAGCTTCGGCGGCCTCCGCGGATGCCGTCGAACTGAAATTGGTGGACGGAAAGACGGTAGTGTGGGGCAATGCCGAGGACAGGGAACTGAAGGCGAAGGCACTTGAAGCGCTGCTCAAGATGCCGGCTGACCCGAAGGTTCCCGTCAGCGTGTACGACGTCAGCGTCCCGCGGCATCCATTCACAAAATAAGCAGCTTTGAGAACGTAACCTACGGCCGGCGGTGGCCTTATTTCAGGACAATCACACGACACGCGCAAGCGGAGATTGCATGTGCGAACCATAGGAAATACCGTCGCAGTAGAGTTACTTGACATAACTATAACCTTCAACTAGAGGGTTAAGGTCCAAGGATTCAAGTTGGACTCGATCAGTTTCGCTATAGGACACAAGCAAGGGGCACGAAACGTGGCAGCACCGCAGAATTACTTGGCCGTCATCAAGGTCGTCGGCATCGGCGGCGGTGGCGTGAACGCAGTCAACCGTATGATCGAGGTCGGCCTTCGGGGCGTCGAGTTCATCGCCATCAACACTGACGCGCAGGCGCTGCTCATGAGCGACGCCGACGTCAAGCTCGACGTTGGACGTGAACTCACGCGCGGCCTTGGCGCCGGCGCAAACCCCGAGGTCGGAAAGCAGGCCGCGGAAGACCACGCCGACGAGATCGAAGAAGTTCTCCGGGGTGCCGACATGGTCTTCGTTACCGCTGGTGAAGGCGGTGGCACCGGTACTGGTGGGGCCCCTGTGGTCGCGCGCATCGCCCGCTCCCTGGGTGCGCTGACCATCGGTGTTGTGACCCGGCCGTTCACTTTCGAGGGCCGTCGCCGTGCAGGCTCAGCCGAAGCCGGCATCGACGCCCTTCGCGATGAAGTCGATACCCTGATCGTCATCCCCAACGATCGCCTCTTGTCCATCAGTGATCGCAACGTCTCCGTCCTGGACGCTTTCCGTTCTGCGGACCAGGTCCTCCTTTCGGGCGTCCAGGGCATCACCGACCTGATCACCACTCCCGGCCTGATCAACCTTGACTTTGCCGACGTCAAGTCCGTCATGCAGGGTGCTGGCTCGGCCCTGATGGGCATCGGGTCGGCCCGTGGTGAGGACCGTGCGGTCAAGGCAGCCGAACTGGCCATTGCTTCCCCGCTCCTGGAGGCCTCCATCGACGGCGCCCACGGCGTCCTGCTCTCAATCCAGGGTGGGTCGGATCTGGGTCTGTTCGAAATCAATGAGGCTGCACGCCTGGTGCAGGAAGTAGCCCACCCCGAGGCGAACATCATCTTCGGCGCCGTCATTGATGACGCCTTGGGTGATGAAGCCCGCGTGACAGTCATTGCCGCAGGCTTTGACGATGTCAAGGCAACCTCGCCTTCGATGGACCAGTCCCGTCCCGCCCAGAACCCGGTGCCCTCGGAGCGTCCCGCCGCGCCCAGCAGTGCACCGTCCAGCGCTGCTGCCCCGCAGCACGCCACGGCAGGCATCGGTGCCGCGGGCTTGAGCAACTGGGGCCAGCAGCGTCCCTCGGCACTGCCTGCAGACTCAGGCTTCGACGTCGACCTCCCCGCCGTCGTCGAGCCTGATCTCTCGGGCAGCCGCTCCGACGACCTCGACGTCCCCGACTTCCTGAAGTAAGCCACGTTCGGAGAGTCAGTACCAGGTGTTTTGGTGGCGCAATGAAGTTCGTCCCGGCGTTTCCGTAGCCTTCACGGATACGGACGCCGGGAACCTGGCTCTCCATGTGGGGGACAACCCCGCTGAGGTAATGGCCCGCCGCGATGAGTTGAACCGGGCCGCGGGGCTGGGGGCCGATCAATTCCAATATATGGAACAGGTCCATGGCAACACCGTGGAGTTCATCGAAGTCAACGGGCCCGGGCCCACTGCTGACGCAATGGTGTCAGCCGCAGCCCCCCGCGGTGCAGCGCAGCCATTGGCGGTCATGGTCGCGGACTGTGTGCCGGTGGTGTTCGTGGGGAGCGGCGCAGGAAACGGGCACGTCCTCGCCGTAGCCCATGCCGGACGCCCTGGCGTCGCATCAGCTGTTGTTGCGGCCACCGTGGAGGAAATGCGGAGCCGGGGAGCCGTAGGGATCAGCGCTTGGCTCGGTCCATCTATCTGCGGGTCCTGCTATGAGGTGCCGGAACAACTGCAGGCCGAGGTAGCTGCGCGTGTCCCGGCCACCCGGTCCACCACATCCTGGGGAACTCCGGCCCTGGACCTTCCGGCCGGTGTGCGGGCACAACTGGCAGCGTTGGATGTTCCCGTGGAGTACTCGGGGGAGTGCACGCTGGAGAACGATTCCCTTTTCTCATACCGCCGGAACTCCCGGACCGGTCGATTTGCAGGTTTGGTGTGGACGCATGACTAGCCTTGGACACGACGACAAACAGCAGGAAAGCCTGTCAGGCGATGCCCGCACGGCCGTTCTCGCCCAACGGCTGGGTACGGTTGGGCGCCGGATCGAGACAGCGGTTGCTGCAGCCGGACGCAGTGACCCGCCACGGCTGATCGTGGTGACCAAATTCCATCCGGCAGAGGATGTGCGCCGCCTCGCCGCACTTGGTGTTACCGACATCGGCGAGAACCGTGACCAGGAAGCAGCCACCAAGAGCGCCGGGCTTACCGACGTTGATATCCGTTGGCATTTCATTGGGCAGCTCCAAAGCAACAAAGCAAAATCCGTCGCAAAGTATGCTGCCTCCGTCCAGTCGATAGACCGGCCTCAAGTCGTTGACGCCTTGGCGAAGGCCATCATGCGGGAACAAGGTGCCACCGGCCGTGCCGACCTCGACTGCTTCATTCAAGTCAGCTTGGAGGACGACGCCGGCGCGCACCGCGGCGGCGCACGCCCGGCCGACGTCGAGTTTCTTGCCGCACAGATCGAATCCGCTGCCGGGCTGAAGCTCTCAGGCCTGATGGCCGTGGCGCCCTTGGGGGCCGATCCGGAAGCGGCGTTCGAGAAGCTTGCCGGTATTTCCGAGGCTCTCCGTGCCATTCATCCGGCCGCGGTGGCAATTTCCGCCGGCATGAGCCAGGACCTGGAAGCCGCCGTGAAGTTCGGGGCGACACACCTGAGAATTGGCTCCGATATTCTCGGATCCCGTCCGGCCGTGGGGTAGCGTCAAAGTATTGGAATGACGGGCCGGGGTTCCAATATGTCAAGTCATGGCGGCCCGCCTACTGCAGAAACGATAGGAGTGCACCATGGCTGGCGCTCTGCGCAAGACAATGATCTATCTTGGGCTCGCCGACGGCGATGAACACTACGAATCTGAGCAGGCCGTCGCCTCGCACCACGACGAAGAACGCCCCCAGGCACAGGAACGGGAAGAGCGCCGGGCGCCCGCTCCCGTCCGGGAAGTTGTCCGCGAAATGCCCACTGTAGACGCCGAAGAGGAATACCGCGCACCCGTGACACCCATCAAGCGTGCGGCCTCCAGCCGCGAAGATGCCTCGGGCCTGAGGCAGATCACCACCGTTCATCCCCGTTCCTACAACGATGCCAAGGTCATCGGTGAGAGTTTCCGGGATGGCATTCCGGTCATCATGAACGTCACCGACATGGGCGAAGCCGACGCCAAGCGCCTCGTGGATTTCTCCGCCGGCCTGGTCTTCGGCCTCCATGGCAGCATCGAGAGGGTGACCAACAAGGTCTTCCTGTTGTCGCCGTCGTACGTAGAGGTCATTGGCGACGACAAAAAGGCCAGCGAAACGCAGGCCAGCTTCTTCAACCAGAGCTGACACCGATCTTTGCGGATGCCAGGCGGGTCAACCCGCCTGGCATCTGTGTTGCAATAGTAGGGACCGATCGGCATTCCGGAACAAGTGGGAGATCTGAGCTAACTCGTGGGCATTGTTTTCGGCCTTATCTATATTGTGTTGTTGCTGTTCTTCATTGCCCTGATCATCAGGCTCATCTTTGAATGGGTTCAGATGTTTGCCCGCCAGTGGCGGCCCCGGGGTGTGGCATTGGTAACAGCGCATGTGGTCTACTCCGTCACGGACCCTCCGCTTGGCAGGCTCCGCAGGCTGATACCGCCGCTCCAACTGGGCGGAATCTCCTTGGATTTAGGCTTTCTGATCCTGATAATTGCGGTCAGTATTGCCATGGCAGTAACCAGCAGCTTGGCCTAGCTGCTGAGCGGAACCCGGACCACCGATGGTTCAAAGGCCGCAAATTCTCCAAATCAACACGATGGTGTTGAATTGGAGGAACCAGATGATATTTAGGTACCGTAGTTTTGAACGGCCGGAAGGCCTACTGACTAACTAGACCAACGAGGTGACCAGATGGCTTTGACGCCAGAAGACGTTGTCAACAAGCGCTTTCAGCCGACCAAGTTCCGCGAAGGCTACGACCAGGACGAGGTAGACGACTTCCTCGATGAGATCGTGGTGGAACTTCGCCGCTTGAACCAGGAGAACGACGAACTTCGCAAGAAGCTCGGAGAAGCCGGTTCGGCTGTGCCTGCTGCAACTGCTGCGGCTCCGGTCGTCGAGAAGGTTCCTGCCCCCGTCAAGGTCGACAAGGAAGCCGAAGCCAAGGCGGAAGCCGAAGCCAAGGCCGCCGACGCTGCCAAGAAGAAGGAAGCCGAGCAGGCCGCAGCAGCTGCCGCCGCTGCCAAGGCTCCGGCCGCCAGCAACAGCGTTACCCCTTCCGCTGAGTCCGCTGCAGGCCTGCTGGCCATGGCGCAGCAGATGCACGACAAGCACGTCTCTGACGGTGCGCAGCAGAAGGAAAAGATCATCGCCGAGGCTCAGATCGAGGCTTCCAGCCTCGTCAACGATGCCCAGGAGAAGTCCCGCAAGATCCTTGGTGCACTCGAGCAGCAGCGTTCCGTTCTTGAGCGCAAGGTTGAGCAGCTCCGTGGCTTCGAACGCGATTACCGTTCACGCCTGAAGGCCTACATCGAAGGCCAGCTGCGCGACCTGGATGCCCGTGGTTCCGTCGCTGCCCCTGAGGTCGGCGAAGCAACCGCAGACGTTTAGCAAGTATTCTGAAAGCCGGTGGCTGAGGACTCCTCGGCCACCGGCTTTTGCTGTTAAAACCCTGACAGCGCCCCACCACGCTTCCCGAATGAAAGCACTATGACCGACGACTTCACCGATGACGCCTCGCAGCCGGCGCCCACCGCCCGCCGTAAGTGGCGTCCGGCCATGCTCTGGCTCTTTGCCGGCTTCGCCGTGTTTGCCTACGCCTTTGACCAGCTCACCAAACTTTGGGTCACCAGCACCATGACCGAGGGTGAGCGGATCCCCGTTCTTCCTCCGCTGCTGCACTGGTACTACATCCGGAACTCCGGGGCGGCCTTTTCCATTGGCGAGAATGTGACATGGATCTTCACGATTGTCATGGCGGCCGTTTCCGTGGCAATCCTGTTCCAGTTGCGCCGGCTCGGGTCTGCGTGGTGGGCCCTGTCCCTTGGGCTCTTGCTCGGGGGAGCTTTGGGCAACCTGACCGACCGCTTGTTCAGGGAGCCGTCGTTCGCCATGGGGCACGTGGTGGATTTTATCCAGTTGCCCAACTTCGCCATCTTCAACATCGCAGACTCCGCGGTGGTATCCGGCGTCGTCATCATCTGCCTGCTGACGCTGCGCGGCATCGGCATGGACGGCCAGCGGCAGCCTGCTGGTCCAAAGGCGTCCGATGAGGCCAAGCCTGCGGGCGGCTCCATGGGGGAGACAGCCGGTGAGTGATCCCGTAGTGGTACCTGAGGAACTGGCAGGCAAGCGGGCGGACGCCGGGCTTGCACAACTGATGGACATTTCCCGGTCAGCAGCGGCGCTGTTGATCGCAGAAGGAAACGTCACGATTGCCGGTGTGCCGCTTGGCAAGTCGGCAAAGCTTGCCGCAGGCGCAGTGCTGGACGTTACCGTTCCCGAGCGGCGGGACCCCTTGGAAGTCGTGGAGGAAATTGTGGAAGGCCTGAAGATCCTGCTGGATGACGAGGATTTCGTTGTCATCGACAAACCGGTGGGAGTCGCTGCCCATCCGTCTCCAGGGTGGGTAGGACCCACCGTAGTGGGCGGTCTCGCCGGCGCCGGCTACCGGATCTCGACGTCAGGTGCTCCTGAACGGGCAGGGATCGTCCACCGCCTCGATGTCGGCACGTCCGGTGTCATGGTGGTGGCCAAGACCGAACACGCGTACACGGTGCTGAAGCGCGCTTTCAAGGAACGCACCGTGGAGAAGGTGTACCACGCAGTGGTGCAGGGACTGCCTGATCCTTTGGAGGGCACCATCGATGCCCCGATTGGCCGCCATCCCGGGCACGATTGGCGTTTCGCGGTGATCGAGGACGGCCGTCCGTCCGTGACGCACTACGAGGTCCTGGAAGCGTTCGGCAAGGCAACGCTGGTGGAAGTCCATCTGGAGACCGGCCGTACCCACCAGATCCGAGTTCACTTTTCAGCGCTCCGGCACCCCTGCGCCGGAGACCTCACCTATGGCGCCGACCCGCGGCTCGCGGCCAACCTGGGGCTCACCCGGCAGTGGCTGCATGCCCGCCAGCTGGGCTTCACCCATCCCAGCACCGGCGAATGGGTGGAAGTGAGCAGCGACTACCCGGCGGACCTCCAGTACGCCCTGGATCTGCTCGCCACCGGCACCGCCTAGAGAGCCGCGCCGTCCGGACCGGGTTCTGTCGGACCCGGGACGGTAGACTGTCGTGGTGACTTCCAGCAATGATTCGTTCGTCCACCTGCACACCCACACCGAGTACTCCATGCTGGATGGAGCGGCCCGCTTGGGCGAGCTGTTCGACGAAACCGAACGGCTGGGCATGCCGGCGCTGGCCACCACGGACCACGGCTACCTGTTCGGTGCGTTCGACTTCTGGCGCAAGGCCACGGACAAGGGCATCAAGCCGATCATCGGTGTCGAAGCCTATGTCACCCCGGGAACTGCCCGGGGCGACAAGGAACGCGTACGCTGGGGCGACGAAAGCCAGCGTAAAGATGACGTCTCCGGCGGTGGCTCCTATACCCACATGACGCTGCTGAGCTACAACAACGTAGGAATGCGCAACCTGTTCCGCGCGTCTTCCATCGCCTCCCTCGATTCTGTTTTTGGAAAGTGGCCGCGGCTGGACCGTGAGCTGCTGAACACATACTCCGAAGGCTTGATTGCCACCACGGGGTGTCCGTCCGGAGAGGTCCAGACAAAACTGAGGCTCGGGCAGTACCGCGAAGCCGTGGAGGCTGCTGCTGAGTTCCGCGATATTTTCGGCGCAGAGAATTACTTCTGTGAGCTGATGGATCACGGCCTCGACATTGAACGGCGTGTCACTGGCGACCTCCTGCGACTTGCCAAGGAGCTCAACCTCCCGTTGGTGGCCACCAACGACCTCCACTACACGCATGAACACGATGCCAAGGCCCACGAGGCATTGCTGGCAATCCAGTCGGGCTCCACCCTCCTGGAGCCGACGTACGACAATGGTGGTTCCCGTTTCGCTTTCTCGGGCAGCGGTTACTACCTCAAGTCGCCGCAGGAAATGCGGGAACTGTTCCGCGATCACCCGGACGCCTGCGACAACACGCTGCTCATTGCCGAGCGCTGCGAAGTCTCGTTCAATACCGGCGCCAACTACATGCCACGCTTCCCCTGCCCGCCCGGAGAAGACGAGACCTCCTGGCTCGTCAAGGAAGTAGACACCGGCCTCAAGTACCGCTACCCCCAAGGGATCCCGGACAAGGTCCGCAAGCAGGCGGACTATGAATTGGGCGTCATCACGTCCATGGGCTTCCCCGGCTACTTCCTGGTGGTCGCGGACTTCATCAACTGGGCCAAGAACAACGGAATCCGTGTTGGCCCCGGCCGTGGTTCCGGCGCAGGCTCCATGGTGGCCTACGCCATGCGTATTACCGACCTCGACCCCCTGCAGCACGGCCTGATCTTCGAACGCTTCCTCAACCCGGACCGCGTCTCCATGCCCGACTTCGACGTCGACTTCGATGATCGCCGCCGCTCCGAGGTCATCGACTACGTCACGAAGAAGTACGGTGACGAGCGCGTGGCGATGATTGTCACGTACGGCACCATTAAGACCAAACAGGCGCTCAAGGACTCATCGCGTGTGCTGGGCTATCCGTTCAGCATGGGCGAGACTCTGACCAAAGCCCTTCCTCCGGCCGTCATGGCCAAGGACATCCCGCTGGCGGACATCCAGAACCCGGAATCCAAGCGCTACAGCGAAGCGGGGGACTTCCGTCAGCTCATTGCCACCGACCCCGAGGCTGCCAAGGTCTTCGAGACAGCTCTGGGTATCGAAGGACTGAAGCGGCAGTGGGGTGTGCACGCAGCCGGTGTCATCATGTCCTCGGACCCCATCATCGATGTCATTCCCATCATGCGCCGTTTCCAGGACGGCCAGGTCATCACCCAGTTCGACTACCCGACGTCCGAAGGCCTCGGCCTCATCAAGATGGACTTCCTGGGTCTCCGAAACCTGACGATCATTTCGGACGCCCTGGAGAACATCCAGATGAACCGTGGCGTCGACCTGGACCTGGAAAACCTGGAACTCGACGACGCCGCGTCATACGAGCTCCTGGCCCGCGGCGACACCTTGGGCGTGTTCCAGCTGGACGGCGGACCCATGCGGTCCCTGCTCAAGCTCATGAAGCCCGACAACTTCGAAGACATTTCCGCAGTCCTGGCTCTTTACCGTCCCGGCCCCATGGGCGCCAACGCCCACACCGACTACGCCTTGCGTAAAAACGGGATCCAAGAGGTCATTCCCATCCACCCGGAGCTGGAAGAACCCCTCAAGGAAATCCTTGGCGGCACCTTCGGCCTGATCGTGTACCAAGAGCAGGTCATGGCCGTGGCACAGAAGCTGGCCGGCTACTCGCTCGGACAAGCAGACATCCTTCGCCGGGCCATGGGCAAGAAGAAGAAATCGGAGCTGGATAAACAGTTCGCCGGGTTCTCCCAGGGCATGCAGGACAACGGCTACTCCATGGCTGCCGTCAAAACACTGTGGGACATCCTGCTCCCGTTCTCCGACTACGCCTTCAACAAGGCCCACTCGGCCGCGTACGGCGTCATTTCCTACTGGACCGCATATTTGAAGGCGCACTATGCGCCGGAGTACATGGCTGCCTTGCTCACGTCAGTGGGTGATGACAAGGACAAATCCGCCATCTACCTCAATGAGTGCCGACGCATGGGCATCACGGTGCTCCCGCCGGATGTCAACGAATCGTCCTTGAACTTCACCCCTGTGGGAACGGACATCCGTTTCGGCATGGGCGCCATCCGCAATGTCGGCGTCAACGTCGTGGATGCCATGGTTTCCACCCGCAGCACTGAGGGAAGCTACACGTCGTTCAAGGACTTCCTCCTGAAGGTACCCGCGGTGGTGTGCAACAAGCGCACCATCGAATCGCTGATCAAGGCCGGGGCGTTCGACTCCCTGGGCCACCACCGGCGTGCATTGGCGATGATCCACGAAGAAGCCATCGATTCGGTGATCACCCTGAAGCGCAACGAGGCGATCGGCCAGTTCGATCTCTTTGCCGGCTTTGAGGACCAGGAGCCGGAAGCCTCGCTGACCACAGAAATCCCTGACCTTCCCGAATGGGAGAAAAAGGACAAGCTGTCCTTTGAACGGGACATGCTGGGCCTCTACGTTTCGGACCATCCGCTGCAAGGGCTGGAAGGCGTTCTCAGCCAACATGCTGAGCAATCCATTACCTCGATCATCGCTGAAGATGGACCGCACGACGGCGCAATTGTCACCATTGCGGGCATGATCACCTCGTTGAGCCGCAGGATCGCGAAGGCCAGCGGAAACGCCTATGCCCGCGCGGAGATCGAAGACCTTGGCGCCTCCATGGAGGTCATGTTCTTCGGCCAGGTCTATGGGCCCATCGCCTCGGTCCTGGCGGAGGACCTGATCGTGGTGGTCAAGGGCAGGCTGCAGCGCAGGGATGACGGGGCAGTGACACTGAACTGCATGGAGCTCTCGGTTCCGGACCTTAGCGAGAGCGTGAACGGACCGGTGGTCATCACGATTCCCACGTTCAAGGCAACGGAGGCGGTGGTGACGGACCTGCGTGATGTCCTCCGGACGCACCGCGGGAACTCGGAGGTCCGGCTGAAGCTGATGGGTGATACCAAAGTGGAGGTCATGGGCCTGCCCGTCCATATGCGGGTGAACCCCAGTCCCTCACTGTTTGGTGATCTGAAAGTCCTGTTGGGTCCGGCCTGCCTGGATAACTAGCCGGGTCGATGCCGCTCGGTTAGATTTCGTAGTCGAGCGGCGCCGGCTTGCTGTAACCACCGCTGTGGTAGAGCAGGGGAGTGCCGTCCTCGCCGACTTGGCCGTCGATGACCTCGACCACCACCACGGCGTTGTTTTCGAACGACAGGCGCATCTGGATCTTTCCCACGAGCCAGCCGCTGACATCCTTGAGGATCGGCACCTCGTGGGGGCCCGGCTCCCAGTGGTCGCCCTTAAACCGGTCGCGTGTCCGTGCGAACCGATTGGCGAGTGCTTGGTTCTCGAGCCCCAGCATGTGGACTCCGATGTACTCGGCGTTGGCCACGGCAGGCCATGAGCTGGAACTTCTGGCCATGTTGAACGTAAAGCGGGGCGGTTCGGCGGACAGCGAGGCCACGGAGGTCGCGGTGAAGCCGAAGGGCTGTCCATTGAGGTTTGCCGTAATGATGGCTACTCCGGCGGCATGCCGGCGGAACATTTCCCGGAAAGTCTGTTCAAAGCCGGCTGGTTCGCTTGCCACGTGGGTCTATCTCCTGGACTGGGGGTCTGCGTCTCACCTCAGGGTATTCCTCAAGGACTGTGGGGTCCTCATTTTGTTGAGCGTGCGTGAACCTTTGTTAATGTGAGTTGTATGACCGAGCCAACCGTGCACGTCCCAGCTGTTGCCGAACCGGCTCCGGCTCCCCGCCCACGCCGTTTCCGGGAGGCTCGCTGGCTTGTCCTTCCGGCGGCTTCCGGTGTCCTTCTCGGCGCGCTCTGGTGGCTGCTCGCGCCTGGCGGGCTGAACCTGGTCTCCGGCAATCCCGAGCTCGCCGATGCAGCCAATCCCGGATCCTGGCTCCCACGGGACCTGGTCCTCGCTGCGCTGATGCTGGTGGCAGGATGCTTCACCGGCGTCATGCTTGACGGAAAACTACAGGGACCCAGCGTGGGGCGGCGGCTGGCGTTCGCACTTGTTGGTGGCGCGGTGGGCGGGGTCATTGCCTGGCTGGTTGGCCTGCTGGCAGCGCAACTTTTTGGCCCGGCGCCGGACCCGGCTCTTGGCCCGGGGTTTGGTTTCACGCTCCGCTCGTACGCTGTCCTGGTTCTGTGGCCCGCTGCCACATCGTTCATCACGTTCGTCCTGGCCCTGTTCGGGGTTCTTTCGAAGAAGCCCGTAAAATAGTCGGGTGACCACTTCTTCGGATACCTCCGCCCGCGCCGCCGCTTCCCTCGACTTCCGCACCATCGATTTCCGGGGCCGCCATCTTTCCTTGGCGGAGCTGCGTGCTGCCGTGCCCAGGGCGCGCCATCAGACGATGGCCGATGCCGAGCAGAAGGTCCAGGACATCATTTCGGCCGTTCGGAGCCAGGGCTTTGCTGCACTGGCGGAGTTGGCAAAGAAGTTCGACGGCGTGGATCAGTCGCACCCGCGCGTTCCGGCCGAGGCACTCACCCAGGCTTTGGCCGGGTTGGATCCGATGGTTCGTGCCGCGTTGGAAGAGTCGATCAGCCGAGCCAGGCAATTTGCCGATCAGCAGCGCCCGGTCAACGTTGACGTCGCCTTGGCCGACGGCGCCGTTGTCAGCCAGAACTGGATTCCGGTGGGCCGCGTCGGTCTCTATGTTCCGGGTGGACTCGCCCCGTTGGCGTCCTCGGTCATCATGAACGTCGTACCCGCAGTCGCGGCCGGCGTCGAGTCCATTGCGCTGGCTTCTCCTCCGCAGAAGGACTTTGGCGGGCTGCCGCACCCCACCATCCTGGCTGCCGCAGAACTGCTGGGCATCGATGAGGTGTACGCCATCGGTGGCGCGCAGGCCATCGTCTCCTTTGCCTATGGCATTCCGGGTTCGGGAGGGGAGTTGCCGATCGAGCCCGTGGATGTGGTCACAGGACCTGGAAACATCTTCGTCGCCACGGCCAAACGGCTCGTCAAGGGCGTGGTGGGCATTGACTCGGAGGCCGGCACGACCGAGATCGCCATCCTTGCCGATGCCACCGCTCAAGCGCCGCTTGTGGCGGCCGACCTCATCAGCCAGGCAGAGCACGATCCCAAAGCAGCATCGGTCCTGGTGACGGACTCGGCCGACCTGGCTGACGCCGTCGTGCTTGAACTGGCATTGCAAGCGGCCGGAACCAAGCACAGCGCCCGCGTCCTGGAGGCGTTGTCCGGGCCGCAGTCGGGCGTGGTTCTGGTGGATGATCTTGAGCAGGGAATCGCAGTCTGTAATGCCTACGCTGCAGAACACCTCGAAATCATGACGGCGGATGCGGCTGTTGTTGCATCACGGATCCGCAACGCCGGCGCGATCTTTGTAGGTGACTACAGTCCTGTCAGCCTGGGTGACTACTGTGCCGGCTCCAACCACGTCCTGCCCACCAGCGGGACGGCGGCTTTCTCTTCCGGCCTGAATGTCACCACGTTTCTCCGTGCCGTGCAGGTCATCAACTACGACCGTGCTGCGCTGGAGCAGGTCAGTGGCCACATCGTGAGCTTGTCCGGTGCCGAGGACCTTCCAGGGCACGGAGATGCGGTACGGATCCGCTTCGCATAAGGGGGTCAACCACTACATATACGGGTGCCCACCACTACATGTAGTAATTACACGCTTGTCATTACGGTGTAGACGAACGTAAACTGGTGCCGGAAGTGAAAACTTCCGGCACCCTTTGCGTCTCCGGCAACCTGCCGGGCACGGATTGTGCCGGAACAGTCAGGGGAGGCCCAGCGTGTATTGTCCGTTCTGCCGGAATCCCGACTCCCGCGTCGTTGACAGCCGCATGGCCGATGACGGTTCTTCCATCCGCCGCCGTCGCCAGTGCCCCGAATGTGGCCGTCGTTTCACCACGATTGAGACCACCAGCTTGTCCGTCATCAAACGGTCCGGTGTCGGTGAACCCTTCAGCCGGATCAAGGTCATCAGTGGCGTCCGCAAAGCGTGCCAAGGGCGCCCGGTCACCGAGGACGACCTCGCAATGCTGGCCCAGGAAGTCGAAGAAAACATCCGTTCGTCCGGCGCGGCGGAAATTGATGCACACGAGGTAGGCCTGGCTATTCTTGGCCCACTGCGAAAACTGGACGAGGTGGCGTACCTCCGCTTCGCCAGCGTTTACCAGGCTTTCGAATCCCTGGAAGACTTCGAATCGGCTATCTCGTTGCTTCGCCACGAGCATGAAGAGCACGCGAAAACAGCCGCCAAAGAAGCCACGGGCTCTCAGAAGAGCCAACTCTAGCTCCGGTGGCGGTGCGGAGGGGAAGCCGCAACCGCCACCGGCACCGTACAGGGCCTTGACCCGGTCAGCGTCCTCCGGACACGGGAAGCACCGCGCCGGTGACGTACCCGGCATCGGTGGACATCAGCCACATGACGGCCGCTGCCACTTCCTCGGGCTCAGCCCCACGCCCCATGGGAATGGTGGGGTTCAGTCGTTCGACCCGGTCCGGCATTCCGGCCGCTGCATGCAGGCCGGTGTTGGTGCTGCCGGGGGCCACTGCGTTGACCCGTATGCCCTGCTTGGCCACTTCGGCCGCCAGGCCCACAGTCAACACATCCACGGCCCCTTTGGTTGCGGCGTAGTGGACCCACGTCCCGGGGGAGCCCGCCTTTGTGGCTGTGGAGGAAATGTTGACGATGGATCCGCCGCTCCCGCCGTTGTCCGCTGAGAGCCTGCGCACTGCTTCCTGGCACATGAAAATCATTCCGGCCACGTTGACGTCAACAACCCGCTGCACTGTCTCTGCAGGCACCTCGACCAGCGTGCCGATCAGGTTACCGGTGATGGCGGCGTTGTTGACCACAGTTGTCAGCGGTCCAAGAGCGAGAGCTTCGTCGAACAAACGCACGACGTCGGCGGGTCGGCTGACGTCCGCCTGGACAGCCAGAGCCATGCCGCCCCTATCGATGATTTCCTCGACAACGGTTTTGGCGCCCGCACTGTCCTCGGAGTAGTTGACCACCACTGCGTACCCAGCGCGTGCCGCAGCGTAGGCCACGGCAGCGCCGATACCGCGGCTGGCCCCGGTGACGATTGCTACTCCGATGTCCGGGGCCCCGCCGTGAGCCATCCGTGCCTACTTTGCGAGTTTGTGGTGCAGGGCGACCTCAAGCGCGGCGCCAACTATGCCGGCGTCGTTCTTCAATTTTGCGGTGACGATCTTGGTCCGCAGCTCAAGGTGCGGGAAGTACTCGTCGGACCGCTTGGAGATGCCGCCGCCAACAATGAAGAGTTCGGGTGAGAACAGGAACTCGACGTGCTGGAGGTATCGGTTGAGCAGGACGCCGTACTCGTCCCAGCTCAGGCCGTCGCGTTCGCGGGCCACGGCGGAGGCCTTGGTTTCGGCGTCGTGTCCGTCCACCTCAAGGTGGCCGAGCTCGGCGTTGGGGACCAACTGGCCGTTGAAGATGAAGGCCGAACCAATGCCGGTACCCAACGTGATCACCAGGACCGTTCCGTCCACGCCTTCGCCGGCGCCATAGCGGGCTTCCGCCAGGCCGGCGGCGTCGGCGTCGTTGATGACCTCCACAGGACGACCAAGGCGCTTGGTGAACGTCGAGTCGATGTCGGTGCCCAGCCAGGTCTTGTCCACGTTGGCTGCTGAGTTGACCACGCCGTGCTGGATGATTCCAGGGAAGGTCACACCCACCGGAGAATCTGCAGCCGGGGCATCCGGCCTGCTGGAGAGTTCTTCGACGATCTGGGCGACAACCTCGGCCACTGCCTCCGGCGTTGCGGGCTGGGGTGTGGGAACGCGGAAGCGATCCCCGATCAGCTTGCCCTTCTTCAGGTCGACGATGCCGCCCTTGATGCCGGTGCCACCGATGTCGATTCCGATCAACGGTGCGTTCTTGTGGGTCTTCTCATCCTTCTTGGACAATGCAATTCCGATCATGGCAGGAGGGGATGGGCATGGCGCAGCCGCCCGGGCTGCAAAGACCTTCCGGAGAGCTTAGGGAAGGGTCAGGATTTCCGCGCCGGTCTCTGTGACCAGCAGGGTGTGTTCGAATTGGGCCGTGCGTTTGTGGTCCCTGGTGACGACCGTCCAGTCGTCGGCCCACATGTCCCATTCGATGGTGCCGAGGGTCAGCATGGGTTCGATGGTGAAGACCATGCCTGCCTCGATCACGGTGTTGTACGCCGGGGCTGCGTCGTAATGCGGAATGATGAGGCCCGTATGGAAGGCCTCACCCACGCCGTGGCCCGTGAAGTCCCGCACCACGCCATAGCCGAAGCGTTTGGCGTAGGACTGGATGGCACGGCCGATTACGTTGATTTCGCGGCCCGGGGCCACGGCCTTGATGGCCCGGTTGAGCGACTCCTGCGTACGCTCAACCAGCAGACGCGATTCTTCATCCACGTCGCCAACCAGGAAAGTGTAGTTGGTATCCCCATGTACGCCGCCGATGAAAGCGGTGATGTCGATGTTAAGGATGTCGCCGTCCTGGACCACCGTGGAGTCGGGGATGCCGTGGCAAATGACCTCGTTCAGTGACGAGCACAGGGACTTGGGGAAGCCCCGGTAGCCCAGCGTGGACGGATAAGCGTTGTGGTCCAGCAGGAACTCGTGGCCGACCTTGTCCAGCTGGTCGGTGGTGACGCCGGGCTGGATGTGCTTGCCGACCTCGACGATCGCTTGTGCGGCGATTTTGCCTGCGACCCGGATCTTCTCGATGGTCTCGGCTGATTTCACTTCGGAGCCGGTGAACTTGGCGGGTGCCTTCTTGCCGACGTACTCGGGCCGGGCAATGGAGGCCGGGACGGGCCTTACGGGGCTGATGGTTCCCGGGATGAGGGCGCCGATGGGTGCAGTCGAAGCTAGAGAAGGCATAGATTGATCATATAAGGCACACAAGAGACGTAAGTAACAAAGTGTGGCCCGGTTCCTGTGACCCCGCCAACGTTACGCGTCCACGGCACGAATGATCGAGGAGGAGACGTGACGGAGTACTGGTACAACGTCAAGACGCACGAGATCGAAGAAGACGCCATGTCCGATTGGAGCCAGCTGATTGGCCCTTACAAAACCAGGGAAGAAGCCGAGCACGCGTTGGAAAAGGTCAAAGCGCGCAACGACGCCTGGGATGCCCAGGACGACGACTAGAAGGAATGCTCAGGTCCGGGGAACTGCCCGGACCTGACGTCCTCACCGTAGGCGGCGGCAGCATCGCTCAAGGTGGTGCGAAGGTCGGCATACTGCTTGACGAACTTGGCCATCTTGCCGCCCCGCAGTCCTGCCATGTCCTGCCATACAAGGACCTGTCCCGTAGTGCTGTTGCCGGCACCAATCCCTACCGTGGGGACCCGCAAGGCGGCATCGACGGCGGCAGCAGTTTCCGCTGGAACCATCTCCATGAGCACGCTGAAGGCGCCGGCATCCTGCAAGGCAACTGCGTCGTCGACGAGGCGTTGCGCATCGTCTCCGCGACCCTGGACCCGGTAGCCGCCGAGGGAGTGTTCGCTTTGCGGGGTGAAGCCGATGTGGGCCATGACCGGGATGCCGGCCTGGACCATGGCTTTGACAGTGTCCGCGTAGTAAGCGGTGCCCTCAATCTTGACAGCGTGCGCCAGCCCTTCCTTGAGGAACCGGACACCGGTGGCCACCGCCTGTCCGGGCGAAACCTCATAGCTGCCGAACGGAAGGTCGGCTACGACCAGGGCCCGCTTGGCTGCCCGGCTCACGGCCCGCGTCAGGGGCAGGAGCTCGTCCACAGTGACGGGAAGGCTCGTCTCGTTGCCGAAGACGTTGTTGGACGCGGAGTCGCCAACCAGGAGGACTTCGATTCCGGCTTGGTCAAAGATTTCGGCGGTGTACTGCTCATAGGCAGTCAGCATTGCGAAGCGCCCGCCGTTATCCTTGGCCTGCTGGAGGTGATGAATCCTGACCCGGCTGATCGGCTTCCTGCCGTCCGCCGGGGGCGTCGCGGCCGTGGCAGCAGGACCTGTTCCGTAGGGTGCGGGAACTTCGGCGGGCGTGGTGGACTCAGGAAGGTTGCTCGGGGCCATGGGTAGAGCCTAAGCGGTGCCGACGACGCCTGCCACCAGTGTGCCCGGCGTCACGGAATGTAAACGCTGTGTTACGCGCAAGTACTGCTGCGGCATTAGCACCGAACTCTTAGTAGAGTGAAGGCTGAGTTGTCGTGGCTTCATACCATTGGAACCAGCGGCATGGACACTGAATCGGAAAAGAGGCCCTATGGACCGCCAGCAAGAGTTCGTTCTGCGGACGATCGAAGAGCGTGACGTGCGCTTCGTACGCTTGTGGTTCACCGACGTCGTTGGTTCGCTCAAATCGGTGGCACTTGCTCCCGCCGAGGTTGAAGGCGCCTTTGAAGAGGGCCTGGGCTTCGATGGTTCGGCCATCGAGGGCCTTGCCCGCGTATTCGAGTCCGACATGCTCGCCCAGCCGGACCCGTCCACCTTCCAGATCCTGCCGTGGCGCGGCGAGACGGAACAGACGTCGAGGATGTTCTGCGACGTCCTGACTCCCGATGGTGAGCCCTCCGCGGCAGACCCCCGCAACGTTCTTAAGAGGACGCTGGCCAAGGCTGCGGACATGGGCTTCACCTGCTACACCCACCCGGAAATCGAGTTCTACCTGCTCAAGTCCAAGGACCTCGGCCCGGACGGCTCGCCTGTTCCCGTGGATGAAGGCGGCTACTTCGACCACGTTCCGGGCGGCGTGGCCCAGGACTTCCGCCGCACGGCCGTCACCATGCTTGAATCCGTAGGCATCTCCGTGGAGTTCAGCCACCACGAAGCCGGCCCTGGCCAGAACGAGATCGACCTCCGTTACGCGGATGCCCTGCAAACCGCGGACAACATCATGACGTTCCGCACGGTCATCAAGGAGGTCGCCCTTCAGCAGGGCACGTACGCCACCTTCATGCCGAAGCCGTTCACGGACCACCCCGGTTCCGGCATGCATACCCACTTCTCCCTGTTCGAGGGCGACACCAACGCGTTCTTCGAAGCCGGAGCCGAATTCCAGCTGTCCAAGACGGCACGCCAGTTCATCGCGGGAATCCTGAAGCACGCACCGGAATTCACGGCAGTCACCAACCAGTTCGTGAACTCCTACAAGCGGCTGTGGGGTGGCGGCGAAGCACCTAGCTACCTGAGCTGGGGCCACAACAACCGTTCTGCACTTGTCCGCGTCCCGCTCTACAAGCCCGGCAAGGGCCAGTCGGCACGCATCGAGTACCGCGGCATCGATTCCGCCACCAACCCGTACCTCGCGTACGCCGTCCTGTTGGGCGCCGGGTTGAAGGGCATCGAAGAGGGCTACGAACTTCCCGCTGCCGCCGAGGACGACATCTGGTCGCTGACTACCGCGGAGCGCAAGGCCATGGGGCACGCACCCTTGCCGGCCAGCCTTCACGACGCCATCCGTGCCATGGAGGAATCGGAGCTCGTAGCTGAAATCCTTGGTGAGCAGGTGTTCGAGCACTTCCTGCGCAACAAGCGGGCGGAATGGCAGGACTACCGCCTCCAGGTCACTCCGTATGAGTTGCAACGCAACCTCGGCATTCTCTAGGCCGGGCCAGTGAGCCTTGCACGTCGGCTCATCTCAGCCGGATTCAGTGACCTCGAAAAAGGCGAACGCTTCCTTGCTGCCCCCGAACTTGAGGGCATAGACGAGGACGCACTGTTTGCCGGTCTGTCCATGTCGGCCAGTCCGGATACCGCGCTCCAATCCTTGGTTCGGCTCATTGAGAAGAATCCAGGGCTGAAGACGCTGGCAGCGGCCGATCAGGACTCCTGCGAGCCCATGTACCGCCTGCTGGGGGCCTCCGAGGCGCTGGGGGAGTTCCTCATGCGTCGGCCGGAACATCTGGATGTCTTCGATGTCCGCGTCAGTCCGGAGCCTCTTCAGGCCTCCAACGAAGAACTCCGGGCCATGCTTCTCCGCTCCGTCAAAGCCGAGCCGGGCGCCCAGCGACCGGTTGCCGGAATCACCGGAATGCCGGCTTACGCGGCCTTGCGGACTGCCTACCGCCGGGGACTGACTGAGCTTGCCATCAAGGACCTTTGCGCTGCCTCGCCCCAGGATTTCATGCCGGCCGTCGGAGCCGAGCTGGCCGATCTCGCCGGAGCAGCCATCGAGGCTGCCCTTGCGGTATCCCGGGCCGAAGCGGCAGGTCAGTTTCCGGCGGAGGAAATCGCCGACGTCGGGCTCGCCGTCATCGGCATGGGCAAGTGCGGTGCCCGCGAACTGAACTACATTTCCGACGTCGATGTCATCTACGTCATTGAAGCGGGGGAGCTGGAGGACGCACGCGCATCAACCATCGGCACGGCGCTGGCATCAGGGATTTCGCGGGCCATTTCTTCCTCTGCACCGGAACCCGGTCTATGGGAGGTGGACGCAAATCTGCGTCCTGAAGGTAAGTCGGGGCCGTTGGTCCGCACGCTTCCTTCGCACTTGAGCTATTACGCACGCTGGGCCGAAAGCTGGGAATTCCAGGCGCTGCTGAAGGCCCGGACCATAGCTGGCGACCGGGAGCTGGGGCAGCGTTACGAGAAGGCAGTGGAGCCGCTCGTTTGGGCTTCGGCAGGACGTGAGGGCTTCGTTGAGTCCGTGCAGGCGATGCGCCGCAGGGTGACCGATTACATTCCTGCCGCCGAGGAGCAGCGCCAGATCAAGTTGGGCCGCGGCGGCCTCCGCGACGTCGAATTCACGGTGCAGTTGCTTCAGCTTGTCCATGGCAAATCCGACGAGTCCCTTCGGTGCAGGGACACTACCTCAGCCATTGCAGCACTTTCCGCGGGAGGGTACATCGGCCGAGCGGACGCTGCCGCCTTCGACAACGCCTACCGCTATCTGCGCCTGCTGGAACATCGGATCCAGCTGTTCCAGCTTCGGCGTACGCACCTCATGCCCTCGACCGAAGACGCGCAGCGATTCCTTGCCAAAGCCGTGCTGGGGCCCTTTTCGCTGGAACGGCCGCACCCGGACCAGCTCATGGGGACCTGGCAGAAGACCAAGAAAGCCGTGCGGGAACTGCACGAGCGGATCTTCTACAGGCCGCTGCTCAATACAGCGGCCAAGCTCAGCAGCGAGGATGCCAAACTCAGCCCGGAGGCAGCGCAGGGGCGCCTCGCTGCGCTTGGTTACCAGGATCCGCAAGGCGCGATGCGGCATATCGAGGCGCTGACAGCGGGCGTCAGCCGCCGTGCGGCGCTGCAGCGCCAACTGCTCCCCATTCTGCTGGGCTGGCTCGCCGAAGGCGTCGATCCCGACGCCGGATTGCTCGCCTTCCGCAGGGTCAGCGAGGCTCTTGGCACCACGCACTGGTACCTGGGGTTGCTTCGGGATTCCCAGGCCGCCGCGGAACGCCTGTGCCAGGTGCTGTCCAATTCGCGGCTCATTTCGGACCTGCTGGAGGTGTCTCCGGAGTCCGTGGCGTGGTTGGGCAGCGATAAAGAGCTGGTACCCATCCGCTTTGAGGCCCAGTGGCAGGAAATCCAGTCCAAGCTGTCCCGCCATCCGGATCCTGAAAGTGCCATGAGGCTTATCCGGCTGATCCGGCGACGCGAGATCCTGCGGACCGCGATTGCGGACAGTTCAGGTTTGCTCGACCAGGATGCCGTGGGACTTGCCCTGGCCGAGACCGACCGGGCAGCAGTCCTGGGAGCATTACATGTGGCGGAAGCCGTCATTGCCTCCGATGGTCCGCTGAAGACGGACGTCCTGGTGGTTGCCATGGGCCGGCAGGGCGGACGCGAGATAGGCTACGGCTCGGACGCGGACGTCATCTACGTGCACCGCTCGCGGCCCGGATTCACCGACGCCGAGGCCCAGGAACAGGCGACGGCGATCGTTTCGAAAGTCTCCAGCTTCCTGACCCAGCCCCTCAAGCCCGCGATCATGGCCGAACGGGTCCTTATGGTCGACGCTGACCTACGACCCGAGGGCAAGAACGGCGCCATGGTCCGGTCCTTGGAGTCATACGCGGAGTACTACCGCAGGTGGTCCCTGATCTGGGAGGCCCAGGCACTTCTGCGGGCCCGCCCCATGGCCGGTTCGGATGAGTTGGCCGCCGATTTCGTGAAGCTCATTGATCCCATCCGATACCCGAAAGAGTTGGCAGAGCAGGATGTACGGGAGGTCCGTCGCATCAAGGCCCGGGTGGAGTCCGAACGATTGCCGCGCGGGGCCGACCCTGCCCGGCATGTCAAGCTTGGGCGCGGTGGACTGAGCGATGTTGAATGGCTGGTCCAGTTGATTCAACTGCAACACGCAGGGAAGCATCCGGAGCTTCGGACCAGTTCAACTCTTGAGGCGTTGGCCGCCGCGGTGGAGCTGAACTTCATCGACGAAGACGACGCCGCGCTCCTGCGGGAGGCGTGGCGGCTCGCCAGCCGTATCCGTTCCGCGAACGTGATCGTGACGGGGCGGGCATCCGACCTTCTCCCGTCGTCACGTAAGGACCTTGAGGCCGCGGCACGGTGGTGCGGTTACGCTCCGGGACATGCGGGCCAGTTCGAAGAGGACTACTTGCGGCTAAGTCGACGCGCCAGGGGAGTCTTCGAGAAGATCTTCTACGGAAACTAGGCGTCGGACATGGCGATGGCGGCCTTTTCCCGGGCATGCTGCAACATGGCGACCACGGGCACCCCTGGTACCAGCGAGCCGTCAACGACGTAGCCTTCCTCGCGGCCCGTTAGCACTTCCACCATGCGTTGCCGCCACTTCTGGAGTTCGCCCTTGTACCTTGCGTCGTCGGCAAGGTTATTGCACTCCTTCGGATCGGCGTCGAGGTTGAAGAGTTCTTCGGTCCCCTTGCCGGACCCCCAGATGTATTTGTGGTGGCCGTCGGTCAACCAATGCAGGTTCTGTCCCCAGTACACATGTTCGCCGTGCAGGACCTCCCGGACGGCTTCGGTGCTCTGCCCCCGCACCAGCGGTGCAAGGGTCTTTCCATCCACGGAGTCAGGGATGGGCAGCCCGGCGAGGTCCAGCAGCGTGGGCATGATGTCCCGGAGTTCCACTACGTGGTCCACGACGCTTCCATGGGCCGAGTCCTTGGCTGCGGGTGCATTGGCGATGATGAATGGTACGCGGGCAGATCCCTCGTAAGGCACGGCCTTGCGGAACATGTGGTGGTCGCCCATCATTTCGCCGTGGTCGCTGGTAAAGGCGATGACAGTGTTGTCGGCAAGCCCGAAGTCGGCCAACGACTCTTTGATCCGGTTGATCTGCAGGTCGATCTGTGCCATCAGGCCGTAGTATCCGGCCCTGGCCCGGTGGACCACATGATCCGGCATCCTCCCGTAGCTGGCCTGGTAATCACCGTCCTGCCGGTGGTCGTCCCAATGATGTTCCCAGTTGCCTTCCACAGCTTCATAGGCGGGAATGTTGAGGTACTGTTCAAAAGCCCACGACGGCGGATCGTACGGCGGGTGGGGGCGGTGGAAGGAAAGGTAGAGGAAGAATGGCTTCACGGGGTCGCGCCGGTGCATCCATTCGATGGCCTGGGTGCCTATCCAGTGTGTCGGATGAAGGTTTTCTGCTTTGTCCCACGGGCGCGCCACAATCGAATTGCAGTTGACGCCGTGGTCGAAGTATTCCGCGTCCGGACCCATGCCCGGTTGCCTCCGAAGCCACGGGACATAGTCGTCGAACATGGCAAAATGCTGCTGGTGTTCCCGACGGGCGTGGTGCAGGTAGCCATCGTGCAGGATGACATCGTCGAAGCCGAGACGGGAGCGCTCCGGCCACACATGCATCTTTCCGATGGCCTGGGTGTGGTAGCCGCCTTTTCTGAATTGGTCCTGTACTGTCACCGGGTGGACTGCGTGAAACGGCACGCCGTCGTTGTAACCGACCCGCCCGTGCCGTTCCTGCGATTGACCGGTGAACAAGGCAGCACGGGCAGGAACACAGGACGGCGTAGCAGAATAGCCCTTGGAAAACCGGACACCGTTCCGGGCCAATTCGTCCAGGTGGGGCGTCTCCAGATGGGGATGGCCGTCCGAGGAAAGGCAGTCACCCCTCCATTCATCGACACAGATCAGGATGACGTTCGGCTGGCTCATCGTCAGGGGTTCCTTCGACGTAGGGAACTATTGTGACAACCCTAGTAGGAAGACGCCCTCTAATGCTTGAATATGACTCGGGTGAAGAGATTTCAATCATCATTGATCAAACTGATGTGGGTGATGTGTGGCTCATCCCGCTCAAACTCCTGGACGACGACTCGCGGGCCATTCACCTTGGGGAGGTGGCCATGCTGTCCGTCGGGGAGGGGCAGCGTGAGTTCGTCGGCGACCCGCTCCGCATGATGCTGATCGGCCTGGAGGAAGAATCCCGGTTTCCGTATGTCATCGAGTCCGGCGGGGAGGCCGTAGGCGTGCTGACCCTCCAGACCGGCGCTGCGCGACTGGCGGGGTGGCCCGACGACGAGTCCGCGTGGCTCCTGAGGGGGCTTCTCATCGACACCGGAAACCAGGGTCGGGGCCTCGGTTCCAGGGCGGCGCGTGCGGCAGTGGAGGAAGCGCGCAAGCTGACTGGCCGGCTGGGTGGCGGCCAGGCCGGCGTCGTGCTCTCCGTCAACGAACATAATCCGGCGGGCCAGGCCGCCTATCGCAACGCCGGATTCCTGGATGCGGGCCGGTATCAGGGTGGGAGTTCCGGTCCGCAGCGAATCATGCACAAGGCTTTCGCCTAACGATGACCTTGTCAATGGCGGCGGGAGGCTTCCTTGGTGCGGGCGGCGCGCCAGTCAGGCCTGTCCTGGGAGGCCATAGCCCTTTGCCTCGGCGCCAGCAAGCAGGCCGTGCACAAGAAGTATGGAAAGCAGTAGAGGGGTCTGTTCCGGGGTGGGCAGTGTCGATTACGATTCTCCCGTGACAATCATGGTGGATTCGGAGGGTGCCGCTTTCTCCAACGTGTGCTGTTTCCGTTGTGAGCAGGCAGGTCCCCATTGGTCCTCGCGGCATGGCCGCACCGGCACTTTTGCTTGCCGCCGGTGCTTTGCCACCTTCTCCGACCACGAACCTGCTGTAGGACCTGGGGGAGTCGAAGGCCACGGTTCGGCCTTTGTCGAGGGGCTGCGCTTCCTCGAATCCAAGTAGTCGCCGCGTCCGGCAGCCGAAAAAACGAGTACACGCTACTCGTGCCCCCTCCAGTGCTGCGAGGGCAGCATGGTCGGTATGACAACGTATGTGATTGAACCAGCGGCCCTGCTCCATCGCTGCCAGTGCTGCGGTGAGGAAACAGACCGGGTGTTCTGTGCTGACTGCGCAGCGCCGGAAGAAACCGGTCAAGCGCCAAGAACCAAGCACTGACCGCTCGAGGCTCGCCCTTCCGGCGGGGCAGTGAGCACCAACGGTGCAGGGGGCTGGTCCATTGTGCTGCGCAAAAAGGATCTGCACAAATAAAAAGGCTCTGCACAAAAAGGCCATCCCCCCGGTCCATGTGGACCCGGGGGATGGCCTTTTGTTATCGCAGGCGTTGGTGCCTAGACGCCGTAGTAGAGCTCGAACTTTGCCTGGAGTTCCGACCGATGACGATGAGCGCCAGATCCTTGATTTGACGCGGATTCTGGTGCCCCGTGGTTACGACGAAAGCCGAGCTTGACCGACGCTCTTGCGGACTTTTTGCGGACTAGCGCGGCCCTGCTATGCCTCGTCCGTCCAACCTTCTCCGGCGACGTATGTAGAGACAAGCACGCCGGAAGCAAATGTGGTGTCCGTGCCTGGGGTCCGGTAGAGCTGGCCCCTGGTGGAACCGACAGTGGCCAAGGTCGCTTCAGCTTCCTTCTTCACAATTTCCAAGTCTTCGCCGAAGATGCTGGCACGCGCAGGGTTCTGCTTGGCGTTAACGCCATACTTTGCTGCGGTATCACCGCTGTAGGTAATTGTGTAGTCGAGGTTAAAGGCCATTTTCATCTCCAAATGTCGGGGGGGATCATCACTTAGTGCGACGCCCAGCATACTAGGAGCGGTCGGGCGGTTCGGCCGGCAGGTCATATAGCCACTGCGCAAGGTCTTCGACGCGGATGACCCCCTTGGAGTTCGCGTAACGGGCCAAGAGGTTCCCGGCGGCCACTTGGTACTTCAAGGTGCGGACGCTGTACCCGCAAGCCTCGGCCGCTTCCTCGAAGGTGAGCGCCAGTTTCGGTATCGTCATCGGTGCCCTGCCCGGGCACTGAGTCTTATTTCATCCTCGACGGTGCTATTGCTTGAATCGAGAAGGCCGGCGATTTCTTGGAGTTCATCCCGGCATTTGCGTCTCTTTGCGGGGCTCTTGGATTGCCAGGCTGGTACTAGCGCCAGCGCTTTCGCGTAGGCATCCGAGGCCAGAAGTCGCACGTTTACACTGAGTGGAATATCTCGTTGGGCGGCCGTGACCTCATTTGCTGCCAGGTTCTCCAATGCGACAGGCCAGCGTTCTAAAGCGTCTGCAATCAGCGCCGTTTCGCGGCTTGCCAGCCTTAGGCGCACTGTCGCCGTAAGGAGGTTGATCATCAGTTGACGGGGCTTAGAGGCGTCCAGGGCCCGCAGTTCTTCGTATGCCTCTCCCATCGCAGCAACGAAGCGTGCAACAGCTTCAAGTTCGCGGTTCTCACGTACTTGTCGTCGCTGAAGGGCGTTGGTGAAGAACACTACGCCCAGGGCCACCAGGGCGCCGACAAGGGCACCAATCGCGCCGTTCCAGAAAGCAACCCAGGTTCCACAAGATACGCCAAGCGCATCGCCACAAATAATGTTCATTCGGGGATCATACGTGTAGCCAGGGGTACTCACTGAGCGCGTGCCACTAGGGGACGGGGGTGCCATCGCTCGCATGACGGCGCTCTTTTTGCTTGGCCTCTTCGGCAAGTGATTTTCTGGCGGTTTCTGCCGAACGGAACCGCAAGTGTCTCTCGTAGGCTCGAGGATGAACCATGTTAATGATTACTGTGATGTTTTCACGGACGTCTGCCCGTGTTGGAAACGTTGTAGCCGGATCTGGTTCGGGTGCTTCACCGTGCCACTGGAAGACATGGGCGAACCCGTCTTTGTACTCCATCATTTGGTTGATTACGTCTACGGCGAAGGTTCCGACTCGCACATCGGAGGCGCCGGCCAAAAGCATTCCTGACTCGTGGGCGGCATGCATGAGCTCGTTAATGCGTGCCAGCGCTATTTTCTGGTTGTCGCGTGGCATCGAGTGGTACAGGCCAGCGTATTGGTTGGTGACATCCACAAAGGAGTAGGCCGCGTGGGCGAACTTCAAGACATCGGTCCTGGTTTGGGCCACGCGGGCCGCCCGCTCCTTGGCGATCTGCGCAAAGGTTTGGATCATGCCGCCTAACACGACTCCGCCAAGCCCTATGATGGCGGGCGTGTAATCGGTCGGCGGACTCGCTACGGCAACTTCGGAGACCACCAAGGACATGAGCATGGTGCTAGGTTACCCGGCCCTGAGCCACGGCCAAGCAGAGATTCGTCCCTCGTCCGGGAAGAGGTCTACTGGGGAGGTCCTCGGCGTGTCAGATTTCCGGCGTACCCGGGTTCGGGCTGACGATTAAAGGAGCCAGACGGCAAACAGCCGCCGGCGTATGGAGGGATTCGTCATGAGCGAACCAACTTTTGAAAGAGTTCGGGTCAAGGGCACTGACTTGATCGGCACGCGGGCTTTTTTCAACTCGGCGTCTCGGCCTTACCGCACATCCGAAGGCCCTATGGACGCCGTCGAAGTGTACTTTGCTGAAACTGGCGAGATACGCCGATTCAACGACGAGATGCTGGAAAAACTGCCCGATTCCGAATAGGCGAGGGGCAGTAGCCCCACCCTCGTTAGAGGATGGGGCCACTGGCCGCGTTAGAGGATGGGGCCACTGGCCGCGGCTTGTTAGACGTCCTCGCCGCGGATAAAGGGACTGAGGTTTTTGTCAGTGAGCGTCGGGGAGATGCGGCCCGGTGAGTCGTCCACGATGGCGAATGGAATCCCTGGGCCGATCAGGAGACTGACGTTGGCGTTGCTGGCTGTGTACTCGAACCAGTCATACTTGCCCTCTTGGGCCAGCCTGGCGATGGTTTCTTTCGTTTCGGCGTAGTCGGTGAAGTCGGGGCAATCGATCGTTGCTCCGTTGTACATGATCTTGACCATTCCGCATGTGTCCTTTCGTTGAATGTAACTGCGGGTACGTTCATTCCAGCCGGTTACGCCAGGGAGCGCTTAACCGTGCCGTCCGTGTCTATGAACAGGTTTGCGGGGGCGCTTGTTGTGGGAAGCGATGCGAGCCGTAGCGCGGCCGCCCTGACCTTTCCTTGGAAGTAGGCGCCGCCCGTGAACTGGGCCCAGTAATCGGGGTTTTCGGGAGTAAGGATTATCTCGGATGCGCCATTTTGTATTGCCGCGCTACCCGTGCCGTTGTCTGGTGTGATTTGCAGGTCAGGGCCGAACTGGATGTTTCCTCCTGGATGGATCTCGGTGTCGCCGGCCTTGATGCTCCCACCCGTGGCCCTAGGCCTTGGATGCGGCTGCAAGGGCGGCGGCGAGCTGAAGGGCATCTTCCGGCGACAGTGCCGCGTAGTTAGGTGGCTGGTGATCTGCCAGACGTCAAGTGAGTGAGCGTCTGTGGTGGAGTTCCATACCCGCGTGATGATCCACTTCTCGTGATACGTCTCGGGTCCAAGCCAGCGGACGTCGGAGTGGGGGTCCAGGGTGTATCCGTCCGGCGGGGCGGGGCAGGGCCCCAATTCGGTCACGAGCTCTTGGAAGAGTACAGAGAGAGTCTTTCCTTCGGCGGCGGCAATTTTGGCGGCCTCTCGCACTGTGGCGGGCCAGTTGGTATGGTGTGGCAAGAGAATCTCCTAGCTAGCTGTTGGTTGGTTCTGAGGCCGTGACGGACTTTGGCGAGAGCGTCACGGCCTTTTTCTGTCTTCAGTCGGACTTTGCACGCCTTGGCTGGCGTGCTTGCTGTGACCGGGGGACCCTCACATGAGCACTCGCCCAGCCATTCGCACATGCAACCCTTTAGCGCTCTCACGCTGATTCACCGCGTTTGAGCGCTTCCCGGACCCAGGAGTCGACATTTTCCCTTGAGTACAGCAACTTCCCCCCGAAGCGTGCGCCTCGGGGCCCTACGCCCTTATGGCGCCAATCGCGAAGGGTCCGTACGGGAATCCGGGTGATCTCCGAGACCTCATGAATCGTCAGAAGCATGTGAGTCGCAGTTGTTGTCATCGACTTGCCCTTTCATTTTGTGTTCGTCTCTTACAAAAC
The DNA here is from genome assembly GCF_021109375.1 of Arthrobacter sp. AK01. NCBI lineage: Bacteria > Bacillati > Actinomycetota > Actinomycetes > Micrococcales > Micrococcaceae > Arthrobacter > Arthrobacter sp. AK01. The sequence continues at coordinate 10,050 of NZ_JAJOHP010000009.1, read as the reverse complement.
GTAACGGTAGAGCACGTTCTGTGTTGACGTCAAACATCTTGTGCTGACAGGATGGGCGCATGAGAACACCAGACGAGCTCTTCGGGCTTGAGGTCCAAAGTCAGCGCGAGTACAAGGGCTGGTCTATGACCGAGTTTGCTTCCATGCTGAAAGCGGCTGGACTAAACAACTTTCATCCGACCACTGTTGGACGAATGGAGCGGGGTGAGCGTCCTGTCAGGTTGAGCGAAGCTGTGGTAATTGCTGAAGTCCTTGGCTCCAAACTTGATGACTTGGTCGTAGAACCGCTCGAGGCCGATAGCGCCGTCCGTTGGTCGATAAAGGCGGTGGAGTCATCGAGCAAGCGTGCGGCGCGATACCTGGACAATGTCCGCTTCCAGCGCGAAGAACTCGAAGGCGAGCTGGCTACTCTTGAGTTAGCGTTGACAGCTGGCAAGGTTTTGGAGGAACACATCGAGCAGGCCCAGGAGGCTTGTACGCAGGCGAAGGCAATTCTGCAGACCGACCGGGTGAAATATTGGGTGGACAAGATAAACGCTTTGACGAGTGAAGAGCAGCAGGCCCTTTACAGCGCGGACCAAGATTTCAGGGCCTAGTCGTGCCGAGCGTCAAGAAACGACCCGATGGCAGGTGGCGGGCTCGGTATCGGGACGAAGTCGGCAAGGAGCATGCACGGCACTTTCCTCGCAAGATAGACGCCCAACGCTGGCTGGATGAGGTGACGGCGTCTGTCGTATCTGGCACGTATGTGGATCCGAAGACGGCGCTCACCACTGTTCAGGAGTGGTCTGTCATATGGCTGCGCGGTTACGAGAACAATCGGCCGTCGACCGTCCGGCAGGCAAGAACCCACCTCAAGCGGATCAATGCTGCATTCGGAAGCCGGGCACTCAAGAGCGTCCGCCCCTCAGAAGTGAAGACCTGGACGGCTAGGCTGAGTGATGCTGGGCTGGCGGATTCCACCGTTTACGCTCTGCATTCGCGTCTCGGGCAGCTGTTCAGCGATGCTGTGCATGATGGGCTCTTGCCCAAGTCGCCAGTCAGCCGGCGTACGGCGTCGCCAGTCAGCCGGCGTACGGCGCCTAGAGCGGGCAAACAACGAGCCTATGTGGCGTCAACTGAGCAGGTGTGGGCGCTTCACGATGCAATGCCGTCCGGCTTGCAGCCAGCTGTGCTCTTGGCGGCCTTCGCGGGCCTACGCATAGCCGAGGCAGTGGCGCTACGGGTATCCGATGTTGACTTCATGCGTGGCATCATTTCGCCGGCCGGCCAGTATCCCGGCGTCGAGCTCAAGACGGAAGAATCCAAGACCCCAATTCCAATCCCTCAGAACCTTTGTCTTGAGCTTTCCGTAAATCACACTCGGTGGGGGAGCGAAACGCTGGTCACAAACGAATGGGGCCGGGCTATCTCTCCGCACCGACTTGAGCATTACTTCCGCGAAGCCCGGGCAACGGTCAAGGGGCTTCCGGAAGGCTTTCGCTTCCATGACCTCAGGCACTACTTTGCCTCGCTGCTAATTGCCCAAGGTCTGGATGTGAAGGTTGTGCAGAAGAGTTTGAGGCATTCGTCAGCGAAGACAACGCTAGACACCTACGGGCACATGTGGCCCGACAAGGAAGAGTCAGCACGGGCGGCCGTCGCAAGCGTGCTCACGGAGCGGCTCAGTTCACTGGCGGAGAAGCACGCATAAGCGCCGAGCTATTAACGACGAAAGGCCGGCCCTCAGGTGGTAAAACCTGGGGCCGGCCTTTTCTGTGTCTTGATTCTTGCGGACTGCCTGCGGACTAATGCCGATTCTGCCGCATGATCTAGCTAGACGCCGTAGTAGAGCTCGAATTCGTACGGGTTCGGGCGCAGTGACAGCGGGCGGATCTCATTCTCGTACTTGTAGTCGATCCAAGTGTCGATGAGGTCCTGGGTGAAGACGCCGCCGGCCTGCAGGAATTCGTTGTCCTCGCGGAGAGCCTCGAGTGCTTCTTCCAGGGAGCCCGGAGCCTTGGGGATGTCCTTGGCTTCTTCGGCAGGGAGCTCGTAGAGGTCCTTGTCGATGGGGGCCGGGGGTTCGATGCGGTTGCGGATGCCGTCGATGCCGGCCATCAGCTGGGCAGCGAACGCCAGGTACGGGTTGGAGGAGGGGTCCGGAGCGCGGAATTCAATGCGCTTGGCCTTCGGGTTGGTGCCCGTGATCGGGATGCGGATACCGGCGGAGCGGTTGCCCTGCGAGTAGACCATGTTCACGGGAGCTTCGAAGCCCTTGACCAGGCGGCGGTAGGAGTTGACCGTCGGGTTGGTGAAAGCAAGGACGGCGGAGGAGTGCTTCAGCAGGCCGCCGATGTACCAGCGAGCCATGTCGGAGAGGCCCGCGTAGCCCTTCTCGTCATAGAACAGCGGGTCGCCGTTGCTCCAGAGCGACTGGTGGCAGTGCATGCCCGAGCCGTTGTCACCGAAGACAGGCTTCGGCATGAACGTGACGGACTTGCCCCAAGCATCCGCAGTGTTCTTGATGATGTACTTGAACTTCTGCAGGTCATCAGCAGCCGCGGTCAGCGTGGTGAACTTGTAGTTGATCTCGGCCTGGCCAGCGGATCCAACTTCGTGGTGGGAGCGCTCGACCTCAAGGCCGGCCTTGTCCAGTTCGATGCACATGGCGTCGCGAAGGTCGGCCTGCTTGTCGGTGGGGGAGACCGGGAAGTAACCGCCCTTGACGGGGGTCTTGTAACCGAGGTTTCCGCCCTCTTCCTTGCGGCCCGTGTTCCAGTGTGCTTCTTCAGAGTCGATCTTGTAGAAGCTGCCCTGCGGGGAGGACTCGTACTGGATGTTGTCGAAGACGAAGAACTCGGCTTCGGGAGCGAAGAAGGCGGTGTCGGCGATGCCTGTGGATGCCAGGTACGCTTCAGCCTTTTCGGCTACACCACGCGGGTCGCGGTGGTAGGGGTCGCCCGTGCGGGGGTTCACGATGGAGAAGTTCAGCGCGAGCGTCTTCTCGATGCGGAAGGTGTCGATGAAGGCCGAGGTCACATCCGGGATGAGCTGCATGTCGGACTCAGCGATGCCCTGGAAGCCGCGGATGGAAGATCCGTCAAAGAGCTGGCCGTGGACGAAGAAATCGAGGTCCACGCTCTTGGCCGGCACGTTGAAGTGCTGCTGGACACCAGGAAGGTCGGTGAAGCGGATATCGACGAATTTGACGTCTTCGTCTTTGATGAACTTGAGGACTTCGTCCGCAGTCTTGAACATCTATGCTCCTTATGCATATCAAGTAACAGGCCCGGAAGGCCGCGTGGTGCAGCCCATACCAAAGCTCCGGAGACACAAAAGATCCCCTTGCCATGGTGGCTGGCAACTCCTACCACCTTAGGGAGATGGGATTTCCCGGGGGTGTCGGTATTGTTTCCGGCAGGTTACAGAATCATCTGTCGTGTAAACGGTAGTCGGCTTTCCTGTGTCTGGTCCAAGCCGGTCCGATGGGCGAACACCGCACGCGTCCCAAGGACCTTGGATCCCGGCGTCTGTTAGCGGTGAGTCGGACAGCAGGCAGGCCAGCCGTTAGGCTTGAGGTGTGGTAGATCGAAAAGACATTGGCTCCTGGTTGAGCGGCCCGGACACGTCCGGAATCTCCAAGTATCCCGGCGAACGACTTGGTCTGCCCGAGTCCGGCCCGGGCTCCATTGCGCGTGCTGGTCGCCGCATCCTGGGCATCGTGGTGGATTGGACGATCGCACTGGTGATCAGCAACTTTGCCTTCGGCGGAAACCAGTGGGCTACGCTCGCCATCTTCGCTGCGGAACAGATTCTCTTGATTGGCACGCTGGGTTACAGCATCGGCCACAGGATCGCCGGTATCCATGTGGTCCGCTTGGGCGGCGGTCCCGCAGGTCCGGTGGCTGCCGTAGTGCGGACACTGCTCTTGTGCTTGGTCATTCCGGCTGTCGTGTTCGATCCCGATCAACGAGGCCTGCACGACAAAGCCATGAACACGATTCTCATCCGGATGTAGCATCCGTTCCCCATAACGAAGCGCGGCAAACAGAAACCGCCCCTCCTCTGTATGAGAGGAGGGGCGGTTTTTCGTTATGGTCGTCAGCGTCCGCGCGCGGCCTTGCGGTCCGGGCGTGCCTTGTAGGGGTCAATGCCCTTGGGGATCGGGAGACGGTTACCCAGGGAGTTAATGCGCTTGCTGACAGCGTTGACTTCGATCTTGGTGAGCTCCTTCTTGAGCTTGCCCATGGTCTTGGCCAGTTTATTCAGCGGCACCTGTCCCTCTCCGCGTCCGGATTCGAGGACGTGGATGGTGACGTTCGGGAGAATCCGGGCCAACCGCTTGCGCTCGGCATCCACGAGGGGCTTGACGCGGTGCGAGGGTCCTTCGCTCACCAGGACTACACCGGCCCGGCCAATGGCCATGAACACCGCATCCTGGGTACGTGGATTGACTGCCACGGGCTGGTCCTGTGTGACCCATCCGCGACGAAGCGTTCCCAACGCTGCACCTGATGCGCCCGGCTGGTTCTCGATTTGCGCGAAAGCTGCCTTTTCCGCACGGCGGGAAAGAATGAACACCGCAGCCAACAGGCCAAGGGGAATGCCGATGATCAGGCCGGTGACCCAGTTTTCCAGGAGGAAGCCGATGAGGAAGGCCACAGCCACGACGGCAAGGAAGGCGAGCACCATGATCCACACGACCTGGGGATCGTTCCGCCGCGTCATCTTGAAGACTTCAGCGATCTGCTTCAGCTGGCTAGGCTTCTTTGCCTTGGCTTCCTTGGGCTTGCGCTGGAACAGCCCACGCTTGGGTGCGTCGGCCGAGGGGGTCGATTTGTTGGAATCAGGGGAGTTCGCCATAGTGCGTTAATTCTACGTGATGTACGCCCAGACGCTGGACGCGTTGCCGAAGGCGACACCGGGTGCGGGGTACGGCGCGACGGCACCACCTGGTGGCCGGCCTCCCACACATGGGGATTCCTTTTTGATTTCTCCGTCATGATTCAACGCGAAGCGGCACTTGTCCATAGTGAGTCCCAGCTGCGGAGTGCCTCGACGTTAATGCCACGGAGTGCTCTTGCGATGCGTACTGATCAACGAGGAACCCCTGGGGTCCTCGACATCAGTGCGCCCTCTACACGTTCGACCCCATAGGAACCAAATGCCCGATCTGCCGCCACTGCTAACCATCGTCCTTGAGGAAACGGGACAGCTTGACCGCGAGTCAGCCATGTACCGACGACTGCTGGCCGCGCGCCTGCGCCTGGAGTCGCAATTCGCCATCCTCCACGTGGAGAAGCCATTGACGACGGCCGGCATCTCACAGCTCTGCGAGGAGATCGAGAGCAAGTACGTCATCTTCATGCGTACCTCCCATCTCCTGTCCGCGAACTATGTGAGTACCATTTTCGAGTATTTGCGGACACGCACTGTCTATCTCGCCGAGCCGGTTGTCTACACCGGAGCCATTGCCAAGAACGTGGCCGGCACCAAGATTGACGAGGCATACCACTACTCCCGCGACACTGACGTCTTTGGCGTTGCGTTCAATACCAGGCGGCTGGCCGACGCGCTGGAGGCGCTGGGCGATGTGGATCGATCCGCCATCTACATCAGCTACCGGATGTACTGGTCCATTGCGAAGGTTAAGCCGCTGAACACGGGCTTCTCGATGGCCTCGGACACGAAGGCAGCCATAGGGCTTCACATAACGGGAGAAGCAAGCCGCTTGGCTCCGGTAATCCCGACTTCAGCCAAGGAAGTCAGACTGCACCTCTTGCGCTATGTTGCGCTGTTCCTGCGGGGAATGCGGGGACAAAAGGCAACATCGATCAGCTTGAGCCATCTACGTGAGCTGATTCGCGGCTTCGATCTGATCGACCTGCTGGCGTTGGTTGAACCGCTGCAGCCTTTCGAGGCGGCCTGGATCCGATGGCTGGACGATCCGGCCGCCAACAAGCAGTTCTATAAGCAACTGAGCGATAAGGACGCGTATTTGGTCTTCCGCGATAAGGCGGACAGTGAAGAAAACGCGTTGCCGCTGTATGAGTTGCTCTTCAACGAAGAGATTCTGACCATCGAGAGGTGTTATCTGGCGCGAAACCTCAGGTCCGGCCACGCCAGGCCCGGGAGCTACAACTTCTACAACCGGCCTATCGGTCCGTCCTCCACAATTTTGTTTTTCGACCGGCCGCTGCAGGCAGACGACAACGCAGAGCACCTCTACGAGTACTTCACAAAGAATCATCCGGAGTTCAACCAGGCATACTTCGCGCTCAACCCTAAGTCTCCTGACTGGGAGCGTCTGGAGAGTAAGGGCTTCAAGCTGATCCCCATCTTTACGAAGGAGTTCTACGAGAAATTCCTGGTGTCCGATCTCGTGGTCTCATCGCAGATTTACAGCATCAGGTACAGAGGCAAGTCGTTCGCGAACTCCCGTTTTGTTTATCTCCAGCACGGTATCCAGCTCAATGACATGTCCGATTGGGTGCTCTCGAAGTACTTTGACGTTTTCGTTGCCACAGGCCGGGTTGAAGCGGACTACATGAGCAGGCTCGCCCCGGTCGAGACCCTCAACTCCGGACTGCCCCGATACCAGTCCTTGGCGCGCAACGCCCACGGGCAGCAGCATCTCCTCTTTATGCCTACGTGGCGTTTCAACCTGCATCAGTCGTCATCGGAGCACTTCGCCCAGTCGACGTACTTCCGCGCCATCGACAAGCTGCTGTCTGACCCCGCGCTGCTGGAGTTCCTTGAGGACACGGACCGCGTGATGCACGTAAAACTGCACCCCAATGTGGAAAAACGCGCCGGGCAGTTCAGGTTCTCTGAACGCGTCGTGCAGTCGGATTTGAGCTACCGCGAGGCTATCCGTTCGGCCGAAATGGTGCTGACTGACTACAGCTCCGCCGCCCTTGACGCCGCCTTCATTGGCACTCCCATTGTGTATTACCACTGGGACGCTGCGGATTTCTTCCGGGATCAGCCGTATGAAAGTCGCTTGGACTACGTCGACGACGGGCTGGGACCGGTGTTCAGTGAGCACGCCGAGGTTGTGGAGCACATCATCCAGGAAGGCTTCGCGGACACGGATCCCAAGTTCATCCAGCGTCGCGAACGTTTCTTCGAAGGCGTGGATCCGGCACGCATCAACGAGAAAATAGTGGAAAGGATGTTGAGTCTCTGATGACGTTGATTCATGGCTTCAAACGGAGCATCACCAAGGTCGGCAGGGCGGCTGCATACTCGCCGGCAGGCTTGGAGTTAGCCCGGGCACTCCTGGCATCCCGCGCTGATTCACCGGTGCGGCGGATCATCAAGGCCAAAGGCCTGGAGGGCAGAATCCGCCGCATTGCCTCTGAAAGCCTTCCCCAAGGCATCTACTTCGCCAAGCTGACGATCGGCGGCTGGGAGTCCTGGAAGGGCAAACCATTCCGACTCTTTCAGGACGGGAAAGTGGTTTATGGAAACAAGGTTGAGCCACCAGCCCGCGGCTTTCCGCTCGAGTACCGGAACATCATGGTCACCTCGGACGATATCTCGCACTTCACCCTTGATATCGATGCTCCCTATGAGTTGAAGATTGGGCGTGGAGCCTTCACTACGCCGCAGCAACTCAAATACGATGACCAGTACGGTGTGGAACAGCATGGTGATGTTTTCTACTCCCTTCGGGGCAACACAACTAATCCGAAGAAGATGCTGATCACGTTTCCGGGTTTCGGTCCCTCAACTACCCGGATTTCCTACGCCGTGAGTTACCTCAAGGACCTCACGGATGCCGATCTGAAAGACACCCTCATGGTGTGCTTTCAAGACCGCTACCTGGTGGCAGGCTCCTACATGATGGTCGATAACGCCGGCAGGCCGCTTGACCACCGTGTTCGACATGCGATTGACGGGCTGCGTAGCCGGTTTCACATTGATCAAGCGGCAATGCTGTTCTTCGGCGCTTCCAAAGGCGGCACTATCGCCATCCAGTATGCCAAGTACTTTCCCAATGCCAGCCTGCTGCTTGCAGTCCCGCAGATGAACCTTCCGTACTACTTCAGCAAGCCCTTCTTCAAGGACAACCTCTTCCGAAACCCTGCCTTGCGTGACACCGATCAACCGGAAGACCGCCTCCGGCGATACTTCGCAGAGGGCCGCAAAATAGACTACTTCTACACGAATTCGGATGAGTTGAGCAATCACTCGCTGATCGAGCTGATATCCGATGTTCCGAACCTTGCCAAGTACCGCATCGACGGCCAACACTCCGACGTTGCCCGCGCCGCGTTGCCTGCCATGTTGGGCATCATCCGGAGGTTCCTGAAGGGCCCCGTTGACCAACAGTTCGGCTGCGAAGAGTTGCGTACCTTCCGCCATGGACACACCGTCCAGGTTCAAGTACGTGTTGACCCCGCAGCCTCTGAGGTAACTGGGGCAAACTGGTTCATTGAGGGATGGAACGGCAGGACGCGTTTCCTGCAGCTGATGACGGAACATTCCTACAACTTCGTAAAGTACACATCCATGGAGCAAAGCCTCTTCCCGGCTTACGACTCGATCGATCAACTCAGCTCGGTGGTCGCCATGGAAGCCACTGGAACCACATGGACAGGATCGTTGCCTGGCCCAGTGAAGCCTGGAACGAGAATCCCAAAGCTCAAGATGAGTTCCCAACCGCTGACTCTTCACGCCGAATCAGCCAGTGAGTACGTCATCCTCGACGGCGATGCATTTGCCCGCTACCGCTATCGGTGCCATCGCCTCGCGTCTGACGGCGACACGATGGAAATTCATTTCGTTCCCGATGCCGAAGCAGAGGTTGCTGAAGCCCTCTCCGGAGATATCAGCAGGCGGATCGCCTACAAAGCAGTCATCCAACCGCTGGATGGGTGGTCCATGGCAGACCTCGTAGCTTTGAGATTCGTCATTGCCGCCGGAGTTCAGCGCTTGCTCATCGTGGTCCACGGAGACGAGTACGTCCAGGCGTCGGAGGTCCTGTCCGCGGTTGATTGGGATGACGTTTGCCTTCTGAACCGTGAGTCCGAGGCGGTGCTGGCCGGTGCCGGGCAGCAGTGATTCGGGCGGCAATGGCATGGCTCGAAAAAACCAGGTGATCCACTCCTACGCGGACGTTTCCAAGGTCAGGGATAACGTAGTCCATCTCAAGGACACCCCCGGCTCCGAATTCACCGCATCAACAGTTGAATTTGCCGGGACTGGAAATGTCCTGTTCGTCGAGGACGGTGCCCGCCTACGAAATACGAGACTCCGCTTCCTGGGAAACGACTCAGTCATTCATCTGCGAAAGTCCCATGGCTTCCTCAAAGTGATTGCCACCGTATTTGAAGAGTCCGTGTTCTATCTGGGACCCGGGGCAACCTTCACGGCAGAAGCCCGCGTACTTCCCACCGAGCGCAAGCACGTCATCGTTGGCAGGGACGCAATGTTCTCGTCGCGTGTTGCGTTCAGGACGGCTGATCCTCACCTGATCTATTCCGTGGAACACCACCAACGAGTCAACCCCAGCGAATCCATCTGGGTAGGGGATCACGTGTGGTTGGGGGAGGACACCCTGCTCCTCAAAGGTGCCAAAGTTGGTTCGGGCAGCATTCTTGCGGCCAGGGCCCTGATTACCAAGAAGATCCCGTCCAACTCGACAGCGGCCGGGGTGCCTGCCCGGATTGTTGGCAACGGGATTTTCTGGACGAGACCTTCTGTGCATGGGTACACCGCCGCCCAAACCGAGCTGAGCCATGACCATGCGGGAGACGAGTTTATCTTCTCTGCCGACGAAGAGCCCGCGGACATCCAGAGTCTTGAGCGCGAACTGGATGCAGCCACTTCCGGCATAGGAAGGGCAGCTTGGTGCTTCCAGCTGGATCAGATGGACGGCAAAAACCGCTTCTATATCGGGTGAGTCAACTCAGCCGCGCCATCTGAGTGTTCACGGCGCGGCTGAGGACGGGGTGGTGGAGCGGTGCCTAGCTGTGGGCGGCGAGGATGGTGGAGGCTTCCTGGCGGGTGGTGCCGGAGGACTCGATGTGGGCCAGGGCGGCCGGGATTTCCCAGCCCTTC
>NZ_JAJOHP010000089.1:0-16441 GCF_021109375.1 Arthrobacter sp. AK01 | reverse complement strand
GGGGGGGGGCCCTGGCCGTGGGGTCCGCCCGCCCCCGTGGCACCCCCCGGGGGGGACGTGTTGGGGGTGCGGGTCGGGCCGGCAATTGCTGCCCACCAATTATGCGGGGGCCCCCCGCTTGGGGGGGCCCCCACTATTTCTGCTTGGTTCAGTTGAACACGAAGTTCAGCTTGGAACGGCGCTTTGCCAGTCGCTTCAGCTTAAGCATTTGATTCACTCCTTTGTTTTATAAACTCGCTGGACGGAACGAATATACGACGCTTGTTGTGCGTATGACAAGTTTGTCGATTATTTATCCGCGTGTCGCGTCCGTGTCGCCGCCGCTGCCGTGGCGAGGTATAGGGTCGACTTCATGTTTAAGCTCGTCGCTCCGGATGTCTCTTTCCACCAGTCCTTCCTTGAGTCCCACCGCGAGTGGGACGGGGCTCATCAGGACGGCGCAGGGGTATTCATGGCGGACGACGTCATCACCCCCGAAGGGTTCGCGGCGTGGATTCGGCAACTGGAGGACGCCGCGCAAACGGCGGAGAAGGACGGCATTGTTCCCTGCACCTACCTCTGGATTACCGAAGGCTCACGGTACGTGGGCGCCATTGCATTCCGGCACTACCTCACCCCCGCACTCCTGAACTCCGGCGGGCACATTGGATATGGTGTCCGGCCCTCGGATCGCGGCCGGGGGGCGGCGTCATGGGCCCTGCGGGAGTTGTGTTCCCGCTTGGCTGCGCAGGGAAGGCCTGAGCGGGTTCTGCTGACCTGCGACGATACGAACGCCGCCTCCGCCAAGACCATCGAGCGTGGAGGTGGGGCGCTCGAGGACACCCGGACGGATGCGGATGGACGTCTGTTTCGGCGCTACTGGATCGATCTGGCACCTGTTCATGTTCCCGTCACCAACGGTTGTTAGGCTGCCGCGCACTACACGGCTGACCAGGAGGACCGCATGACGGAGGCAAATCCACTATCCGCATCACTGGATAATTGGTGGGTCAGGGACAACCTGCGTGAGACCATCGACCACCTGGTGGAGCTGGGATACACCATCAGCGGCGGGCAAGGCGAGGACCCGGACCTGATCGATCCCGGTGGATCCGCTGTTGAAACCTGGAACGAGGATTATCCGTACCAGGAGCGGATGACCCGCGACGAATACGAAATCGAGAAGTACCGCCTGCAAATCGAGTTGCTGAAGTTCCAGTATTGGGGCCAGGACCGCGGACTCAAGCACGTGATTGTCTTCGAGGGCAGGGACGCCGCCGGCAAGGGCGGCACCATCAAGCGCTTCACGGAGCACCTGGACCCACGCTCCGCCCGGACAGTTGCTCTCGCCAAACCTTCGGACCGCGAACAGGGCCAGTGGTACTTCCAGCGCTACATCCAGCACCTTCCCACAGCCGGTGAAATCGTCATGTTCGACAGGTCCTGGTACAACCGCGCCAACGTCGAACGCGTCATGGGCTTCTGCACCGAGGACGAATACGACACCTTCATGGGGCAGGCGCCGGTCTTCGAAAAGATGCTGGTGGACGCCGGCATCCATGTGACCAAGTTCTGGTTCTCCGTGACCCGGCAGGAGCAGCGCACGCGCTTCGCCATCCGCCAGATCGACCCCGTCCGCCGCTGGAAGCTCTCGCCCATGGACCTCGCGTCCTTGGACCGTTGGGAAGAATACACCGACGCCAAGGAACAAACGTTCCTACATACGGACTCGGACCACGCGCCGTGGATCACCATCAAGTCCAACGACAAGAAGCGCGCCCGCATCAACGCCATGCGCTATTTCCTGAACCAATTCGACTACGAGGATAAGGACACCTCGGTTGTCTACGACGCCGATCCGCTCATCCTCCGCCGCGGCCGGGACGCTGTAGGCGACTAACGCTGCAGGCGACCAAACGCCACACCACGACGTCGACACTCACCGTGAGTGCCGACGTCGTGCTCCCTATTCGGTGACCTCGTCCTCAATGACCGGGTCCTTCAACAGCAGTGCAGTGCCCTGGAAGGCGGGCAGTTCGAGGAAGAAGCTGTGGAGGTCGTCCACTTGGCCGACATTTTCGCTGCTGAAGAGGTCGTGCACGGTGGCGCCCGGGACCAGGTGCGGTGACTGGATGCTGCCGGCAATGTCCTGGTCGGAGAAGTTCAGGACGGTCACCTGGAGAGCCCCGTCGGCGAGCTGGTTGACCATGACCAGCAGTCCACGGTTGGACACGTCCGGCACGTCCAGGAGGGTGCTGGTGGCGATCCCCGACTCTTCCCGCACTGTGAGGATCTGCTGCAGACGCCGCGCGTAGGAGGTTGAGTCCTTGAGCTGTTCGGGCAACGGACCATAGAGGCTCCGTGCGCGGGGCATGCCGGCCAAGGAGGTCTTCGCGTCGGGGCTGGTGCCCATCAGGTCGTGGGCTCCGCGGTTGATCCAGCGGGTGTCGCCCTGCGAAGTGAGCTCGCGGACCGTCTCGCGGTCAATGGCTGTGATGCCCGTGAGGTCCCAGCCGGAGAGTGCGAAGACGCCAGGCTGCAGTGCGTTGTACATGGAGAGCAGGACGTGGGCGTCCAGGATCTGGACCTCTTGCTCCTTGGTGATGGCGTCCGGATCCTTGATGCCCAGGGCCGCCATGATGAAGCTGACCGTGGTGCAGGCGATGCCGTTGGTGGTAAAGACCGCGTTGTACGGTCCGTTCTCGCCGGTGAGTCGTTCCCGCATGGTGTTCTGGACCTTCTCGGCAACCTCGGCGCCGGTCAGTTCCTCACCGCCAAGTTCGAAGACGTCGTCCCTGTGCCCTGCAGCAAAGTGGAGCAGTTCATAGGTCAGTTCATCGTGGTTCTGGAGGGCGTGGACCAAGGAAGCCTGGTCCACGCCAATTTCCATGGAAAGCCTGAGCATCAGCCGCAGGAACTCGGTATCCCCGATGACCAGGGCGTAGTGGTAAGCGGGCCTTGTGATGAAGTCGTAGGAGAGGTCCGGGCCGGACTCGGACTGGATCTTGATGTCATCGATGGTGAGGTTGAGTTCCTGGAAGGAGAACCCGCCCACCTTGCGGATCATGGAACCGATCAGTTGGTTGGCTGCCTCGGACAGTGGGTGGCCCTCGGACCAGCCGGGCTCTTCCTCCGCGCTCTTTTCGACGCCGAGGAAGCCGTTGGCATCCAGCCTCAGTGCGCCAGTGCCAAGGTCCAGCAGGGAATGCAGGGCGTCGCCAACTACCAGGCGCATCCCGGCGAATGTTGGGTCGAGCCAGTTGATGGAGGGCTGGCCGGACTTGAAGTAATGGAGGTAGACCCAGCGGCGGGTCTTGCCGGTGGTGTCGACGATCGGCTTGGTGGCGCTCCAGTTGGTTTCCTTGACGCCAGGCTCATAGAAAATGACCCGCTGCAGCCGGCCGATGATGTAGCCCGCCTGCTGCAGGGCCTGCTCCGCATCGGGGCTGATGTTCACGGAGTCCTCGCCCTCGGGGACATCGGGCAACAGGTGCCAGTCCTCCTCCGGGATGTCCACCATGTGGTAGATGCCGGGGTAGTCGCGGAAGTTCATCTCAGCCAGCCGGAAGTCCGCGCCCTTGCCGGTATGCCCGGGAACGATGTCGTCAATGACGGTGCCCCCATGATCGTTGGCAACCTCGCACATCTGGCGGAACTCTTCCTCGGTGCCGAAAGCGGGGTCGATCGCCATGCTGATGCGGTCAAAGTGGCCATCAACGCTGGGCGTCTGCGACCAGCCGCGGATGCCGCCCGCCAGCTTGACCGGCCCGGTGTGCAGCCCACGGATGCCAATCTTGCTGAAGGCATCCCAGAGCTCGGGATCACCAAGGGCCGAAAGGAACGACTGGCCATCCTTGGTGATGAAGGAAAGGGGGTAGGCGGTGAACCAGACAGGTGCCCGCTCCACGGCCGCCCGGGGATTGGGCCTGGCGTAGGAGTTCTGCCACATGCTGGCCTGGCCGGATAATTGGCGGGCCATGGTGTTGGCGTCGCCCAGCATGGACTGATTCCGCAGCCAGTCCACGTACGTCTTGTTCAGGCCGTCAAACTCCAGTGAGGGGCGCGCTGCGAAGAACTGCCGCCGCCGGGCAATCGGCCTGAGGGCCTTCGGCCGGGCCGGATAGAACTGTTCGTCGAACGTGATCTCCGCTGGTTCGCTTGCTGTTTCATCGGGCGTTTCCTGGGGCGTCTCCTCCGAATTTCCTTCAGGGGTTCCGCTGATTTCTGACACGCTCTCGTTGACTGCAGGCTCCCGCACAGTTTTCTCCTTTACGTGGTCGCCGCGTCAACGCCGACCGTCCGAGGGGGTCGTTCAAGAGGTCACGTACCCGGGCATGCCCGGCTTAATCATGCTAGTCGGGGGAGCCTGCCGTTTGTCTAACCAGGGAACAAGTAAGTCTCGTTATTATGTGTCGGGTTGACGTTGGTCGCGCTGCGGTGGCCACGATGAAGCGCGACGTCGGCACTCGGGGGGGGGCCGACGTCGGGCTCGGAATCGTGCGGGCCGGGTGTGGGGCTGTCAGTACCGCCACACCACCGTGTAGGCGTAGCCGTTGCCGTTCCGGACACACCCCTCGACAAGGCGCACGTAGGAACCGAATCCGGGCCGGGCGGCATCCAGGTTCGACTCGCACGTCGCCTTCGTGTGAAACCAATAGACGTAGGTGCTGGCCGCCTCGGCCGGGGCAGCCAAAGCAATTCCACCGCCCGCCAGGATGGAGGTTGCCGCGAATATGGACGCAATCTTCTTCTTCAGGTTAGTCATTTCGATAGAGTAAGCATCCGGCCCGAGGCAGTCAACGGTCCGCGAAAGCCCCTCCGGCCCTATGGCCGGCGCCGAACAGCCATTACCGTGGCTGGTGAAGATCGGAGGACACATGAAAATTGTTGTTATCGGCGGAAGCGGCCATATTGGCTCCTTCCTCATTCCCAGGCTCGTCCGCAGCGGCCACGAGGTCATCAATATCAGCCGCGGGACCAGCACAGCATACGTTGATGCGCCCGAGTGGCAGCAGGTCCGGCAGGTCGTCGCGGACCGCCGCCTCGAGGACCGGGAGGGCATCTTCGGTGACAGGGTCGCCGACCTGGGAGCCGACGTCGTAGTTGACTTGGTGTGCTTCACGCTCGACTCCGCCACGGCGCTGGTGAACCGGCTGCGCGGCGAGGCGGGGCACCTGCTGCATTGCGGGTCGATCTGGCGTTATGGTGCCAGCCGGAAGCTGCCCATCTCAGAGGGGGCGGACTCCACCGCGGAGCCGCTGGATGAATACGGCATCCAGAAACGCGATATTGCCCGGATGCTGAAGGATGAGACGGCCTCCGGAGGGCTCATCACCACGTCCCTGCACCCCGGCCACATTGTCGGTCCCGGATGGCATCCCGTGGGGCCGCTCGGAAATTTCGATCCCTCCGTGTGGCAAAAGATCGCGGCCGGACAGCCACTGCAGATTCCGGGCAGTGGCACCGAGATGATGCACCACGTCCATGCGGACGACCTCGCGCAGGCCTTCGAGGGAGCCATCCTGAATCGCGACGCGGCAGCCGGCGAGGACTTCAACATCGTTGCACCCGCAGCTTTAACGGTTCGCGGCTACGTGGAAATCGCGGCGTCGTGGTTTGGGCGGGAACCGCACTCGGAGATGATCAGTTGGGAGGACTTCCGCCAAACCACCACGCCTGAACATGCCGACACCAGCTGGGCCCATCTCTCCCGCAACCACTGCCTCACCATCGAAAAAGCCAGGTCCCTCCTGGGCTACGCCCCCCGCTACGAGCCGGAACAGGCCGTTCGTGAGGCGCTGCAGTGGCTTATTGGGAACAACAAGCTTCAGGTTCAGGCTTCCCTTGATTCCACGGCGTAACGCTCGACGCCGGGACTCGCCTCAGTGCTGAAGGACACTAAACCTTGTCCTTCAGTGCCTCCGTGCGTTCGGTGATGAAGGCCTTTAGCGTGTCCGTTTGCTTGGCCACGTCGGACGCTGAAAGGTTGTCGCTGGTGGGCACGGAGGCGGCGATCTGGTCGAGGAGGCCCGCGGCCTTTCCACTGGCGTAGAGCTGCTGGTAGAGATCCTTGTAGGCGTCGTCGTACAAGGTTTTGAAGTCGGCCGACGCCAGGAACCGTTCCTTGAGCTCGTTCCCGCCCCGCCCTCCGCCAGCAGCTCCGCCCATCCCAGGGAACGCGTCGGAGCCCGCGGGGTCCCCGCTTGGTGGAGTGAGCCCGGATGGTGGGGTGAATCCGGATGGCGGCTGCATCCCGCCTCCGGCACCCTCACCGCCACCCCCGATGGACACCTCCTGGTCCGGGGTGGCTGTGGCGTCCCCTGCCAGGGCCAGGTTCAAGTCCCAGGAAATGATGGAGATCTTCTTGGTGTCGAGGTTGTACCAGAGGTAGTAGTTTTGTCCGGGCCCGGCCATGTCGTCCCCGTTGACCAGCAGGTTCATGGTGGCGGCATAACGCGCGAACGACTCCACGTCCACCCGCTCTGCCAGCCCCGCATCGAACTCTTCGTCGCTGGCCTCGGAGAGCCACTTGAGGAACGCCACCACCGGCTGGAAGTCAGCGGTCTCTTTGGCGTTCAGCTGTTTGAATTGTTCCTCGTAAGTGGCCAGGTCATCGCCTTGATAGGTGAAGCTGGATTCGGCATCTGCCTTGAACAGGACACCCGGGGTGTCGAAGAGGGCATCTGCGTATGTCTCGCCAGGGTTTTCCACCAACAGCCTGGTTTGGGTTGGGCCGCCGTTTACGGAATACGTGGTGTAGGCATAGCGTTGTGTGGCCTGCCCGCTGGCTTGGGTCATAGCCAGGGCCAGGGCCTCGTTCAGGACAGGCGAACCCGGGCGAAGCGAGAGTTGGGTCAGCCCCTGGTACGTCTGGTTATCCACGTATTTCCCGAAATCGATCAGCAGCGGCAGCGACTCCGGGACGTCTGAGGAGATGCCTGAGGACGTAGCATTTCCGCCGGGGCCGCTTCCATTTCCGCTGAGGCTACGAAGCGTGGAGTTCCCTTTAAGCCGCACGCCGACGGCGGAAATCATTGTTCCGTCGATGGTGATATCGGCTTTGATCCATTCTTTGGAACCATCGGCCTCATAAGCTGCGATCATTTTCGCGTACGCGGCCTCGTCCCACTGGATGCTGACCGTATGTGGGGAGCCGGCGTCGAAAAGGGTGGTGGCCGCCGTCGTGCTTGCTGCGGTGCCGGTGGAGACGCTGGTGCCGGCCGCTTGGGTCCCGGCGCCCGCGCCGCACCCTGCGACGGCGAGTGTCACGGCAAGGACGGATACGGCGATAACGGTGCGTGGTGTGCGATGCATGGACGTTGGCTTTCGGCTAGGGGTCCTTCCTAGGTTCCCTATGATGCCTGTGACTCTGCTGTGCCGTACCAGTGCGGGCTGTATGTATTGGCGTCTGTACAACAGCCACCCGAAGTCCGAAGCTTAAGGGGCCACAAGGGGGAGCTAAATGTACAAGGTGCCGAAGAAAGAAGTCACAGACAGCCGCTTGGACCATGGATTCTTCATCCTGGGCGGAGCGGCTGCCGTGTGGCTGGCGTTCCTGTTGGTGGGGGAAAGCTTCCATCTGGGATGGGGCCAGATCTGGTTCTCCGTGGTGTTCTGGGCATTCCTGGCCTATTTGCTGCTGCCACGGCTGCACCGGATTCTGACCACCATTTACGTTCCCGGCTATTTCATTGGCCGCGCACGAACCAGCGATGGCCTTCTCGGGGATCCAGTGAATGTTGCCCTTCTCGGCGCTGAGCCCCAGATCCACGCGATCATGCAGTCCGCCGGGTGGACGATGGCCGACGACGTAACGTTTGCCAGCAGCCGCCGTATTGTCAGCTCCACCATTTTCCGCCGGAGCTACACCGAGGCACCGGTCAGCCCTCTGTACCTCTTCGACCGGCAACAGGACTTTGCCTACCAACAGGAAGTGGACAACACCCCGGGCAAACGCCACCACGTCCGCTTCTGGCGTTGCCCGGAGGGATGGCTCCTGCCCGGTGGCCACAAAGTGGATTGGCTGGCTGCCGGAACCTATGACCGCAGCGTCGGTTTCTCGCTGTTCACCCTCCAGATCACGCACAAGATCGAGCAGAACACCGATGTGGAACGCGACCACATCGTTTCCACGGTTTCTGCCGTAGAGCCCGCTGTCACCGTGCAGGTCATCGAGGACTTCTCCACCGGCTATCACACACGCAACGGCGGCGGTGACTCGATTTCCACCGACGGCGACCTGCCCATTGTTGACGCACGCCGCGTGCCGGTCCCCTCCGGGCAACCGGCCAACAGGACTGACAGCCGCGATAGGCGGCCGGCCCCCACGATGATGGGCGCGGCACTGGTGGTTGCCAGGGCGGTCGCGGCGTTGGTCCTATCGATCACGCTCCTGACGTCCGGCGGAGAGCTGGATGGCATCACCTTCGATGACGCTTCCTCGGACCCTGAAACCACGACGGCGGCCCTGGTCACCGTAGCGGTCATTGTGCTGCTCTTCGGTCTCGGCGAAGTCTTCCTGGCATGGCGGATTTTCCTGGGCAGCAACGGCGCCCGGGTGATCGCCATGGCCCTCAGTTCCATCTCGATCCTGGTTCAGGCAATCGACTACTCCACGGGGACCGCGAACCTCACCTTCGAGGCGGGACTCTCCGGTCTGGCCTCGGACATCCTCGTGTTGCTGGCGCTCTCCAGCCAACGGGCCAGGGTCTACGCGAAGCGCCAACGCGTTCCGGCTCTTCCTCCGGAGCTGGTCAACCGGCGTGTGCCGTCCTGACCTTCTTTGACTTTGCGGGACCGGGACACGCCGTCCCCCAATAGCCGTCCCCGGTAAAGGATCGACGACGGCACCCACGCGAGTGCCGCCGTCGACCGTGTGGGCCGTAACCTATGCCTCCAGCGTCAGCCTGGTGGCACCGGGCTGTCGCGAGGCCTGAAGCTCCATCAGCCCGGACCGCAGTTGGGGATCCAAAGCGGCATCCAGGATGGTGAGCGCCAGGACGGTGGCGCCGTCGATGACTGCGTCGTCGGCTTCGGGCGTGATGGCGGCTGCCGTGAAGTCCGGGTGGTGGGGCACCGCGCTGCTGTTGCGGACAACCACCATGCCGTGGACAGACGGGATCACTTGGGAGACGTTGCCCATGTCCGAGGAGCCGCCACCGAAGACAGGGGTGTGATCCACGGGCCGGCCTACTGCTTCCATGTTGGCGTCCCATGCCTTACCCAGTCCGGCGTGCGTGTCCAAGGGGGCGTAGGGGTGCTCGGTCTGGCAGTGCGTCCACGTGCAGCCGGTAGCGATGGCCGCTCCCTCGAAGCAGGCGAGAACGCGCCGCTTGAGCTCGCGCCAATCGTTGAGGTCTCCGGCCCGGACCTCCACCTGCACCGTGGCGTCACCAGCGATGACATTGGTGGCGCCGCCGCCGTGCGAGATGAAGGCGTTGGTGTTGGAGTCCTCCGGCAGGTGCTGCCGCAGGACGGCCATGTTCATCAGCGCCAGGCTCGCTGCTGCTCCCGCGTTGATGGCCTTGTCCGGCGCTCCTGCGGCGTGGGCTTCGCTGCCCTTGAACTGGACCTCGAAGCGTTCCACGGCCGCCATGCTGAACGCTGATGCGCTCCGTTCCGTCCCGGTCATCCCGTGAACCATGAGCGAGAACGCGGCGTCCTCCCAGGCGCCTGCCTGCAAGAGGGACACCTTGCCGCCGCCATGCTCTTCAGCCGGAGTGCCGAGCAATTTGATGCGCAGCCCGGCGGCGTCCGCTACGGGCTTGAGGGCCAGCGCTGCGCCGACGCCTGCTGCGGCGATGATGTTGTGCCCGCATGCGTGGCCCACTTCCGGGAGGGCGTCGTACTCTGCGCAGATCACGACGGTCAGTTCGCCGCTCCCGTAGACGGCCTCAAGCGCCGTCGGCACACCATAGGCGCCTTCGATGACGTCGAAACCGCCGTCGCGCAGGACTTCGGCCGCGGCCGCCGCCGATTTGTGTTCTTCCCAGGAGACCTCGGCCAGCGCGTGGACCTTGTGGCTGAGGTCAAGGATGGAAGGCCCGACGGCGGCCACGGACTCCCGTACGGCGTCGCGCAGTGTCTGCCGTGAGGTGATGTCGATTGAAATTGTCATTGTTTTCCTCGCTGGTAGTTGTAGTCGTGTCAGTTGACGGGTTCGAGGGCGTCGCCTGCCCGGGGTGCGGCCACGGCTGGTGCGGCCATTTCCTTTGGTGGTGCAGCCTGACGGATGAACAGGACGGCGATGGCGAAGAGCACGCAAAGGCCTGCACAGATCCACCACACGGCGTGGAAGGAGAACTCGGTTGCGGCGCGTGTTCCCGTAGCCGTCGGGGTTGTGAGAGCGGACATCAGCAGCGCGAACAGCGCTCCGGCAACACCGCCGGCAGCGGTACGGGCGGTGTTATACAGGCCGGACGCGATCCCCACAGAATCCGCCGCCGCGCGCTGGACCACCAAGGTTGGCAGGGTGCCACTGACCAGTCCTGTACCGAAGCCGGCAATCACCAGCCACGTGGAGAAGGTCACCAGGCTGCCCGGCGTCAGGATCATGAGGGCATAGGCCACGGCGCCGAGCGCTCCGCCGAGGGCAACGGTGCGGGTGCCGCCCAAGGCGCGGGAAACGCGGTCGCCGAGGGAAGCCCCAAGGAAGGCGGCCAAGGCCATAATGCTGAGCATGGTTCCGGCAGCAGAAGCTGCGGCACCGAAGCCAAAGCCCAAGGTGGCGGGATCAGAGCGCAGATACACGGAGATGGGTGCCTGTGCTCCGAACAGCTGCGCCCCAAACAGGAACGCGACCACGATCGGCAGCCCAATTCCACCGCGCAAGAGCATGGTGAGGTCTACCAGAGGGTGTTCGATCCGGCGGGCGGAAACCACCCAGGCAGCCAGGAGCGCAACACCGGCCGCCATCGCAAGGGCAGTCGTCGTTGGCGGCCAGGTCGCCAGGTTCGAGGCTCCTCCAAGCAGGGCAACCAGCCCGGCTCCAAGAAGCGCGGCCCCCAGGTAGTCCACCCGCCCTTTGCTCCGCAGCGGGGTCTCCTTGACGAACATGGCGATGCCCGGGATGCACAGGGCCATGAAGATTGCGGGCATGAGCAAGGTGATGGACAGGCTCCCCGTGGCGTCGAGGACGAGGCCTCCGAGGAATCCGCCGATCGTGGCGCCGAGGGTCAGCGCGGCGACCAGCCGGCCGATGCTCCGACCCGAGCGTTCCGAATCGCGCTGGTGGACGATGGCGAATTCCAGGGGGAGGAACACTGCCAGTGGCGCCTGGATGGCCCGGCCCAGCAGGAACAACTCGTAGTTGGGGGCAAACGCCACAAGCACTGAGGCCGCGGCGACAATTGCCGTGGAGATCATGAGGATTCGCTTGTGGCCGTGGATGTCGCCGAGCTTGGACAGCAGCGGGACTACCAAGACGGTAGCCAGCAAGTACGCGGCGCTGATCCAGTTCAGCGAGGCAGCCGAAACTCCATGGTGTTCACCGATGGACGAGAACAAAGGATTCAGCCAGCCCTGAAGAATGCCGCTGCCGAGCTCCATGACCACCAGGAAGCCGACGGCTCCTGCGGCCTTGGTGGAAGTCTGCGCAGTTGTACGCATGTGCGCTCCGATGTGTGAAGTGAACGGGATCACAACATCATGGAAGTGCCGTGTTTCCGTTGGATGAAATCGCAGGTATTCATGAATATCCTTATCTTCATGCAGGAATACATGCTCGATCCCCTTGAGGAACGCATCATCCATGCTCTTCAGATTGAAGGCCGCGCCCCGTGGAGCGAACTGGCTCCGGTGATCGGCGTGGACCCCGTAACGCTGGCAAGGCGATGGGACTCGCTGCGGGAACGTGGACTCGCCTGGGTGACCGGCATCTTCCCCAGTGGGGCCTCGGCGCTCATCGACATCACCTGCATCCCGCAACAAATCGGTGACGTGGCCCGGCAAATTACCCGGATTCCCTCCGTGCTGACCCTCGACCACACCTCCGGCGGGCGCGACCTTCTGGCGACCATGCTCGCGGACAACCCTTTGGCCATCTGGGATGCGGTCACAAATCAGATCGGTGCGCTCGAGGGCGTCCGGAACACCCAGACGCATCTGGTCACGGAAATGGTGATGGAGGCGTCCGACTGGCGATTGCGCGCGCTGACTCCACCCGAAGTGGCCAAAGTACCCAAACCGCGCCCGCCCCGGACAAGGGCCCCGCGGACGGTGCACCCCGACGTCGAAGCGGCCCTACGGCACTGCCTCACCGAGGACGGAAGGCGGCCCGTCAGCCACATCGCCGCAGAACACGGCCTCAGCGAGCAGCGGGTCGCAGATGGGCTGGCCCGCTTGCGGGCCGACGGGCTGCTCCGCATTCGTACCGATGTTGCCCGGAGCGTCACAGGCTGGCCCGTCTATGCCTGGTACTTCATGCGCACAGCCGCCAAGCACATCCAGCAGATACGCGGGCTGATGGCCCGGATCCCGGAAGCCCGCACTGCGCTCGCAGTGGCCAGCCAGTACAACCTGGTGGTCGCCGTATGGCTGAGGGAGCTGACCGATGTGATGCGCTTCGAGGCAGCTCTGGAAGCGGCCGTTCCCAGCGCGAGGATTGTGGATCGCAGCGTGGTGTTCAGGATGAGCAAGCACCTGGGGCGTTTGATTGATGACGACGGAGCGGCGACTCTCGGTTTCATTCACCCCTGGACGACGCCGGATGGGTCACCCGAACGTGGCTCGCGGCCTGCTTCTGGGGTTAAGTAGAGCTAAACCGTAGGAGGTTCCTGTGCTTGATATCCGTCGGCTGCACATCCTCAAGACCCTTGAGCTTGAAGGCACCATGACAGCGGCCGCTGCCAAGCTGCACATGACTACCTCGGCCGTGAGCCAGCAGCTGGCGGTGCTTGAACGGGAAGCCGGACTGCCGCTCCTTGTCCGCGCCGGACGGAAGGTTCGGCTCACCGAAGCCGGCACTATGTTGGTTGGCCACTACGGCCGCATCGCCTCTGAGGTGGAATCCGCCGAAGCCAACCTGAAGAAGTTCCTTACTGATGTCCGTGGCCGGCTTGCCATCAGCGCCTTCCCCAGCTTTTGCAGCACGGTATTGCCCGCTGCCGTGATGTCCCTGCAGACGAACTATCCGCGCCTGGACGTGACCGTCTCCGACCTTGAGCCGTTCGAAAGCGTCGCACAATTGCGCGCCGGGCACATCGATGTCGCGGTAGTGGACGACCTGCACGAAATACAGGACGAAGGGCTCGTGAAGACCGTTTTGGCGCGTGACGAAATCATCCTCTGTCTTCCCGGGGGCAGGCAGGCGACGGAGGCGGTGACCCTGTCCGACTTCGCGGCTGATCGGTGGATCCTTGACCAGCAGGGCAGTGTGTTCGAGCAGTTCGTGCGCCAAACGTGCCGCGACTCGGGCTTCGAGCCGAACGTTGTCGCGAACTGCCGAAACCTCATGGCCACACTGGGGTTGGTCCGTGGCGGTCTCGGGGTCGCGTTGATGAGTGAGTTGAACCTCGGGCGGGAAACGGAGGATTTGGTAGTCCGCCGGGTGGAGCCGAGCTGTGGCCGCAACATCATCGTCTTGAACCGGACCGCCAGCAAGGAATCACCAGCCGTTGCTGCCGTCCTTGAAGAACTCAGGATCGCCGTGGAAGCACGCCCCACTGCCTGATGCAGCGCACTACGGTACAGGATCGTTAAGCTGCGCTTCACATCGAGTTCAGAAGTTCCCGATAGACGCTGACCCGATCCGCCCTCAAGCTGGGAAGAGACCCCCAACCCTTTACCCCGCGGAGGAACGCCATGGCCTTGAGCGCCCTTGATCTGTTTTCGATCGGGATCGGCCCGTCGTCGTCCCACACGGTCGGCCCGATGCGGGCTGCCCGCACCTTCGTTGAAACCCTTGCCGCTGAAGGCATGCTCGACGCCGTTGATCGCCTTCACGCCGGACTGTTCGGTTCACTGGGGGCTACTGGAAGAGGCCACGGCTCGGACAAAGCTGTCATCCTGGGGTTCATGGGAGAGTCGCCCGAAACGGTGGATACCGTGACGGCGGACCAGAGGGTCGAGGAGGCCACAGAATCCAGGAAACTCCTCATCGGTCAACGCCGGATGATCCCCTTCAACCGGGGCAAGGACGTCACGCTCCACCTGCGCCAATCCCTGCCGGCCCATCCCAACGGCATGAGGTTCCAGGCCTTCGACCACGACGGAAACGTGCTCGCCGAGCAGACGTGCTACTCGGTGGGCGGCGGTTTCGTGGTGGACGAAGGCTCGGTGGGGGCCAAGCCGCAGAACGACGTCCAGCTCCGGTTCCCGTTCACCAGCGCCGAGGAGTTGTTGTCCCATTGCGACCGCGAAGGCCTGTCCATCAGTGACATTATGCTGGCCAACGAGCGTGCCTGGCGCAGCGATGAGGAAACCCGCACTGAGTTGCTCCACATCTGGGACACCATGAAGGAATGCGTGGAACGCGGCTGTCGCCGCCCGGAAGAGCACCTGCCCGGCAGCCTCAAGGTCCGCCGTCGTGCGCCCCGTTTGTTGGCTGACCTGCAGGCGAAAGACGACACCAGCGATCCCCTTCGCGCCGTGGACTGGATCAACCTTTTCGCGTTGGCGGTCAATGAAGAGAACGCAACGGGCGGAAGAGTGGTCACGGCGCCCACCAACGGAGCTGCGGGCATCATCCCTGCCGTCCTGCACTACTACATGATGTTCACGCCCGGGGCGACGGAGGATTCGGTGGTGCGGTTCCTGCTCACGGCGGCCGCCATCGGTGTTCTCTTCAAGGAGAACGCCTCCATCTCGGGTGCCGAAGTCGGGTGCCAGGGAGAGGTGGGATCGGCGTGCTCCATGGCGGCCGGGGCGTTGTGCGAGATCCTCGGCGGCACGCCCCAGCAGGTTGAGAACGCTGCGGAAATCGGGATCGAACACAACCTCGGGCTGACATGCGACCCCGTGGGCGGCCTGGTGCAAATACCGTGCATCGAGCGCAACGCCATGGCCAGCAACAAAGCCATCAATGCGGCCAGGATCAGCCTTCGCGGCGACGGTATCCATCACGTCTCGCTGGATGCCGCCATCAAAACCATGCGCGAGACCGGCGCGGACATGAAGAGCAAGTACAAGGAGACCTCGCGGGGAGGCCTGGCCGTCAATGTCATAGCGTGCTGACGTCACCTGGCCCGGCGGTCGTTTCCTGACCGATAGGGTTAATCCGTTCCCAGTCAGCCTGCGTCACCAGCCGGCATTCCAGAGTTACGGATTGAGGAAAACGGTGTGGACGGAGTCCTTCAGGGTTTCTTTGTGGTCGGTGTTGTGCTGCTCATTGGCTACATCCTTGGCAGAACCAAGACGTTGGGTCCCGAGGGCAGCAAAGTCCTCTCCACGCTGACGTTCATGGTGGGGCTGCCCTGCCTGATGTTTTCGGCGATTGCCTCGCGCCACATTTCAGATGTCCTCAGCGCCACCGGCCTGATTTCCGTAGTCACGGCGGTGGCGGTCATGCTCGTGTTTACCGTGGCGGGCCTCATTGGCCGCTGGGGTGTCCGGCGGACCACCATTGGCGCGCTGTCCGTGGGAATCGTGAACTCCACCAATCTGGGCGTTCCTCTGTCCCTTTACATCCTCGGCAGCGCCACCTACGTCACGCCCATCATGCTGTTTCAATTGGCCATCGTCACGCCCATTGCCCTGACCATCCTGGACCTCACGGATCCGGCGGGCAAACACGTCTCCATCTGGCGCGTGCTGTCCATCCCCTTCCGCAACCCGGTCACAGTTGCCGCGATTCTTGGGATCGTGGTGAGTGCCTTGGGGATTGAACTGCCCCGCCTGGTTCTGGATCCGTTGGCGCTGGTTGCCCAGTTGGCTGTCCCCCTGATGCTGATCATCTTCGGCATGTCCCTTCACGGATTGTCAGTGCGCCCCGGCATCGGAGACCGCGTCCCCACCACTATTGCCGTCATTCTTAAGTCGGCAGTCCAGCCTGTGCTCGCATGGATCCTGGCCGCCTTCGTCTTCCACCTGGACCCCTTCAGCACATTCGTGGTCACGGCGTGTGCCATCCTTCCCACCGGCCAGAACGTGGTCCTCTATGCTGTCCGCTACGGCGTGGGCCAAGGGATTGCCCAGTCAACGGCGGTGTTCACCAGCATCTTGGCCATACCGCTGCTGCTGGGGGCGGCCTGGCTGTTCGGCTAGGCCCAACAGCTGTCCATCTGGCTGGGCCTCCAACACCAACTTTGAAACATGACGGAGCTCGACATGCCGTCAGTCGCGGCGTGTCGGAGTGGTTTCAGATCCAAAGTGGGTGGTGGCGGCACGCAGTGGGAAGCCAGCCACCGCTTAAGGCTCGACGGGGGGGGGGGGGGGGGGGGGGGCGCGGGGGGCGGGCCCGGGGGGGGGGGGGGGGGGGGGGCCCCCCCCCCCGCGGGGGGGGGGGGGGGGGGGGGGGGGGGGGGGG
>NZ_JAJOHP010000088.1:0-16568 GCF_021109375.1 Arthrobacter sp. AK01 | reverse complement strand
TTGTTTGTGTGCTGCCCCGCCTTGTTTTTTTTTGTTTCTGCGTTCGGCGGCTGTCTGGGGGGGGGGGGGGGGGGGGGGGGGCGGGGGGGGCCCCCCCCCCCCCCCCCCCCCGGGCGTGCCCTCTGACGTTAGTCCGCTTTGACCGCCAGCACCGGGCAGTCCGCTTCCAACAGGATCCGCTGGGAGACGCTGCCCATGATGAGCTTGCCTACCGGGCTGCGCCGGCGCAGGCCGATGACAATCAGATCGGCATCGTTCTCGTCGGCGGCGTCCAGGACTTCGGCAGCTGCATCATGGCCGCGGACCGGCTGCTTGATGATGTGCTGGATGCCGTGCTCGGCCAGGCGTTCCTCGATGCTCTGGATATCCGGCTGCTGCGCGTAGCGGTTGTCCACCAAGGCATCGCCCTTGGACGAGTTGATGACCAACAGGGTGTCGTTGCTCTTCTTGGCCTCGGCGATGGCCTGCGTCAAAGCCGCTTCGCCTTCTGGTGTGGGGACGTATCCCACCACGATGGTCATGGTTTCTCCTTGTTGTACCGAAACTTGTTGTCGTGAAATGGGTTGGTCAGTCGCTGTAGTCGGCAGCGCCCGAATTGGCCGGGAGCAGAGGGCTCTTCGCAGGAAGGTTGCGCCGGATGAGCTTGTAGACAAACGGCCATACCAGGATGATCGCCACGATGATGTAGACCACGATCGCGATGGGTTCGCTGAAGAGGCCTGCGGGGTCGCCGGCGCTCAGCTGCAACGTCTTACGGAGCTGGCCTTCGATGCGCGGACCAAGGATAACTCCGAGGATCAGCGGCAGGACCGGAAGTCCGAAGCGCCGCATCATGAATCCCAGTGCGCCGAGTACCAGCAGGATCACAAGATCGAAAGCTTGCAGGTTGACCGAGTAGGCGCCCAGCGTGGCGAAGAACAGGATGCCCGCGTAGAGGTACGGGCGGGGGAGCTGCAGCAGCTTGGCCCAGACCGGTGCCAAGGGCAGGTTGATGAGCAGTAGCAGGAAGTTGCCGATGAAGAGGCTGGCGATCAACGCCCAGACCAAGGGGCCCTGGCTCGAGAACAATTGCGGGCCGGGCTGGATGCCGTAGGACGTGAAGGCCGCGAGCATGACGGCGGCTGTTGCGTTGGTGGGCAGGCCGAGGGCGAGCATCGGGGTCAGTGTCCCGGCGGCGGCGGCGTTGTTGGCGGCCTCGGGTCCGGCGACGCCTTCGATGGCGCCCTTGCCGAACTCCTCCGGATGCTTGCTGAGCCGTTTCTCGGTGACATAGGAGAGGAAGGTGGGGATTTCGGCGCCACCGGCGGGCAAAGCGCCGAACGGGAAGCCAAAAGCGGTGCCGCGCAACCAAGGCTTCCAGGAACGGGACCAGTCCTTTTTGCCCATCCACGGGCGGCCTACCGGAATGACGTGGAGGGGAGTGCGGCGGAGGTGGGCGGCAACCCAGAGGGCTTCACCCACGGCGAAGATCGCGACCGCGACCACTACGATGTCCAGGCCGTCCACCAGCAAGGGCTGGCCGAAGGTCAGGCGGCGTTGGCCGGTCACGGAGTCGATGCCCACCAGTCCGATGGCCAGGCCGAGGGCAAGCGAAGCGAAACCGCGGAGCCTTGATGAACCCAGGACGGCAGTCACTGCCAGCAGGGCGAGGACCATGATGGCGAAGTAGCTCGGAGCGCCCAAGCTCACGGCAAACTGCACCACGATGGGTGCGAACACTGCCAGCAGGGCCGTGCCGATGGTACCGGCGATGAACGAGCCGATGGCGGCGGTAGCGAGGGCCTGCGCGGCCCTGCCCGCTTTGGCCATCTTGTTGCCTTCGATGGCCGTCACCACTGACGACGATTCACCCGGTGTGTTCAGCAGGATGGAGGTGGTGGAACCGCCGAACATGCCGCCGTAGTAGATGCCGGCGAACATGATGAAGGCGCTGGTGGGTTCCAGCGCAGCAGTGACGGGCAGCAGCAGCGCGACGGTCATGGCCGGGCCCAGCCCGGGAAGAACGCCGACGGCGGTCCCCAGCAGCACGCCGATCACGGCGAACAAGAGGTTCATGGGGGTCAGGGCGGTGGCGAAACCGTCCATCAGGGAGGACCAGACGTCCATTAGAGGATTCCTTCCAGGAGTCCGGCCGGCAGTGCGATGCCCAGGCCGAGGTAGAAGCCGTAGAAGGTCAGCAGGGAGAGGGCGATGGAGATCAGGCCATCACGAATGTAGCGGCGGCTGCCCAAGGCAAGGACGCTGCCCCAGAACAGGACGGTCCCGGAAATGACCCAGCCGGCCCAGTCGATGAGCAGGATGTTGAGGATGAAGGCTCCGGCCAAGGGGAGGACGGTCTTCCAGTCCGCAGGGTGGGCCAGGTCGACGTCCTCGCCGCCTTCGGCCTCACCTTTGCCGCCACGCAGGACATTGATGGCAAGGAGGATGGCGCAGATGATCAGCAGCCCGGAAACAATGAATGGAACAGTCTTCGGACCCACAGGGTCGGACTGTGAATATGGGGTCACCAGGCCGTTCGCGTCCAGGAAGACCAGGACGCCGACCACGCCGAGCAGGAGGGCTACCCCCAGCTCGGCGCGGCCTTTCAGGCCTGTGGCTATGGAGCTCACGCCAACCCGAGCTTGGTGAGGACATCCGCCACGCGCTTGTCCTGGTCGGTCAGGAAGGTCTGGAATTCGTCGCCGGTAACGAACGCGTCAGACCAGCTATGGGTCTTCAGCGCTTCCTTCCAACCGGCAGATGCGTGCATCTTCTCCAGCGCTGCGATCAAGGACTTCTTGTCGTCCTCGCTGATGCCCGGAGGGGCCACGATACCGCGCCAGTTGGTGAAGACCAGGTCAATGTTGGATTCCTTCAACGTGGGGGCATCCACGCCTTCCAGACGGTTCTCGCCGCTGGTAGCCAGCACGCGGATTTCGCCGGACTTGATCTGCTGCAGGTACTCGCCTGCGCCGGAAGCGGCGAAGCCAAGCTTGTTGCCGAGGATGGCAGGCAGAAGGTCGCCGCCGCCGTCGTAGGAGACAAAGTTGACCTTGGTGGCGTCGATGCCAACAGCGCCTGCCAACTGCATCGGCAGGAGGTGGTCCGGGCCGCCGGGCGAGGAGCCGCCGCCGACGGCGATGGAACCCGGGTTGGCCTTCCAGGCTTTCACCAGGTCATCGATCGTCTTGTACGGGGAGTCCTTGCCGACCATGATGGCCCCGGGTTCCTCAATGAGCTTTGCCAACGGGGTGGTCTCGGTCAGCTTCGACTCCGACTTGTTGGTGTAGCTGGCTCCCACGACGCCGAGGCCCATGAGCATGGTGAGGTCGCCGTTGCCCTTCTCGTTGACAATGCGGGCCAGGCCCACGGTGCCACCGGCGCCCGCCAGGTTGAATACCTCGGTATTGGTGGAGATCTTCTCGTCATCAAGGACCTTCGCGGCTGCCCTTGCTGTGGTGTCGTAGCCACCGCCCGGAGTGTTCGGAACCATGATCTGGAAACCGGTCAGCGGTCCTGCAGCGCCGGTACTCTCAGAACCGGTGGAGTTCTTGCCTGTGGCACCGCAACCGGTGGCCATCAGGGCGATGCCGGCGGCGACGGCGGCGACTCGCAATGCGCGGATCTGGCGCATGGTGTTCCTCTTCTCATCATCGAAAATTCGGTGCAGGGCGATCAGCGTTGTGCCCCGTTCACTTGATGCTAGGTGCGCACGTGACGGCGGTCACTCTTGTGTTCGCAGTGATCTTTAAGTTCATTGCGTTCACGGGTTCTGGCCGTCTGAGCTGGTCTTCCGTGCCGCTGGGGTATAGTTCCGGTACGCCACGCAGCGGGCCCTGCCAGCCCACCCGCATCCGGCTCCACTTAAAGGAATCCACGCAGTGACTCGACGGTCTCGAAGAAGAGGGATGTCCCTGGCCGGGCAATACCTTGTGCTGCAGCTGCTCATTGTCCTGGCCGTTCTCGTGGCTGTAGTCGCCATCTCCCTTGCCCAATCAGCCGCAGTATTCGAGCGGACCGAGGGGCGTCGTGCGCTGTCCGCCGCGGAAGCCTTGGGCAACAACCCCACGGTGCGCGCTTTGCTGCCCACCGCGGAACCCCGCGCCGGTTCAGCCCTTCCCGCCGTGGCCGAATCAGTCCGCACCGTGTCCGGATCATCCCATGTGGCGCTCGCCAAACTCGACGGTACGGTGGTGGCGTCGTCCGATCCCAGCCTGGTGGGTCAGCCGCTGCCCCTCGGTGAGAGCCGCGTGATGGAAGGCAGGGCGTGGACCGGGGTTTTGCCAGGCAGCGGAGGCGCCGTGCTCTCTGCCCACGTCCCTGTCCTGGACGACTCCGGAGTCATGATCGGCGTAGCCTCGATCAGCCGCAACTATCCCTCCACCATCGAGCGCCTCGGTGATGCCGTGCCCAACCTGCTGACGTACCTGGGTGTCGCCAGCGTGCTGGGTGTCGCCGGCTCATTCCTCCTGTCCCGACGCGTCAAACGGCAAACGCTGGGCATGGAACCACGGGAAATCACGGGTCTGGTGGAAAACCGGGAGGCGATGCTGCAGGGCTTGAAGGAAGGCGTGGTGGCCCTGGATCCCCATGAGCGGATCACAGTGGCCAACCAGAGCGCCCGCCAACTCCTGGGACTGCCCCCGGATTGCGTGGGAAAGAAGCTGCGATCCCTGTCCGTGGACCCGGCATTGAAAGTGGTGCTGACCCGGGAACAGTCCGACCCCGACCAGCTGGTGCTAGTGGGGGAGCGGTTGGTGGTCATGAACCGTGTGGCCCTCCGCTCCCACGGCCGCGACATCGGATCAGTGACAACCTTGAGGGACCGGACCGAGTTGTCGTCCTTGGAGAGCGAACTCGGAGCCACCCGCACCGTCACCGACACCCTGCGGGCCCAGGCCCACGAATTCGCGAACCAACTGCACGTCATTTCCGGCCTCATCCAGATCGGCGAATACGATTCCGTGGTTCAGTTCGTCAATGGCGCCACCGTGGACCGCACCCGGCTTAATGACGACGTCACCAGCCGCATCGAGGATCCCGCGCTCGCCGCCCTCTTGATCGCCAAAGCCAGCCTCGCCACCGAACGTGGCGTGGAGCTGCAGCTTGATCCGCAGTCCGCGCTGCCGCGCGTCAACGAAGAACTGTCGCGAGACCTCACCACCGTGGTGGGAAACCTGGTGGATAACGCGTTCGACGCCGTCACTGGCCTCGCCGGGGCCTCGGTCCGCGTGCTCGTTGTTGTTTCACGGGACGAGGTCACAGTCACCGTCCGGGACAACGGTCCCGGTGTGCCCACGGGCTCCGCAGAGGACATTTTCCGGCAGGGTTTCTCCACGAAGGACCCCGGGCCGGGCGATGCGCGGGGATTCGGATTGGCGTTGTCCCGGGTGATCTGCTGGCGGTCCGGAGGCGACCTTTCGGTGTCCAACGACAACGGGGCAGTGTTCACCGCGCGGTTCAGCAAGCGGGATTCAGACTCAGGCAAAGGGGCAAAGCGGCCGTGATCAAGGTACTGATTGTTGACGACGACTTCATGGTGGCCAAGGTCCACGCAGGGTTCATCCAGAGGACCACGGGGTTCGAGGTGGTAGGCGTGGCGCACACGGGTGCCCAGGCCGTGGTTGAGACTGAGCGGCTGCAACCGGACCTCGTGTTGCTGGACATCCACCTCCCGGACATCAACGGGCTGGACCTCATGCACCAACTCCGCGACGTTGCACCGGACCTGGACGTGCTGGTGATCAGCGCAGCCCGTGAAGTTGAAACCGTGCGGAAAGCCCTGCGCGGTGGGATCGTCCACTACCTGATCAAGCCGTTCTCCCAGTCGGACCTTCAGGAGCGGTTGGAGCACTATCTCAGCGCCTACCAGGGCTTGGACGCGTCCAAGGTAGAGGCCGAGCAGTCCGATGTGAACCGTGTGTTCGGGCTCGGCGTTTCCGAACGGACCCTGCCCAAGGGCTGCAGCGTGGAAACCCTCGAACTGGTGGAGGCCGCACTCAGGTCCGCTGCGGGCGACGTGTCCGCAGCGGAGGTTGCCGAGCAACTCGGGACCTCGCGCGTCAGTGCCCGCCGCTACCTGGAGTACCTCCACGACGAGGGGGCGCTGGAGGTCAGACTCAAGTACGGCGTCGGACGTCCTGAAAGACGCTACGTGTTGAAGGGGCGGTAAGCATGCTGGACGCCGGGTAGCCCAAGGGCAGATCCAGCTGCGATGTGTACGAACGTACGCCGGGTGATTTAGAATAGTGGAGCGCGGGCCAGGGACCGGCCTCAGTTGCTTGGATCTCATCTACGGGCAGTGGTAACTGCAAGCCTCGGGGCAGCCCCCAACCCTTGAAGTCCGCGCACCACAAGCCCATGGTCGTCGCCCCGTGACGCATAGTCGGAGAATTCAATGATTAATACGCACCCAGTAGCCCTCTTTCTTACCCAGCTGGATCAGAGGGCACAAAGTGCCCTTCCGCATGCCCCGACGGTGGTTGAGGCAGCGAAGGCGAGACGGACGCGACTGGTCGGGTTCCGTCGCCGCGTAGCCACTGTCCTGCACAGAACTGCGTGGACAATCGAGCCCACGAAGACGTTCACGTCGTAGGCCGCAGCAAAGGCGCGAGTGGTGTTAGCCCGTGTTTAGTACAGTTGTACATATGGCCTCTGACTACTTCCTTGGCGACCCTCGCACTAACTACGAGCGGATGATTTCAGGCGACTTCTACATCTCCGACGACCAGGACATCACGGCCAAACAGCAGCGGGCAATCCGGCTTGCGGGGGAATTTCACGCGGCATTCCTGGACGACGTCGAAGCCGCTCAGGCTGTCGCCCGTGAATTGCTGGGTGCCATGGGTGCGGACTCCCACATTCGCGCACCTATTTATGTTGATTATGGGTTCAACGTGACCGTGGGATCCGGAACGTTCATCAACTACAACCTGACCGCTTTGGATGTAGCCCCGATCCGGATCGGCAGCGACTGCCAGATCGGTCCTAACGTTCAGCTTTTGACGCCAACCCATCCTCTGGAGGCCAAGCCTCGGCGGGACAAGTTGGAGGCAGCGAAGCCAATCGTCATTGGTGACAATGTTTGGCTGGGTGGGGGAGTCATTGTGCTGGCGGGCGTGACCATAGGCGAGAACAGTGTTGTGGGTGCCGGTTCAGTTGTTACCAAGGATTTGCCTGCGGACGTCTTGGCTGTGGGAAGCCCCGCAAAGGTGATCAAATCAATCGGTTAGGTGGGGCATATGACAACCCGGAGAACTGACCCGGACAGGCGCGACCGGATCATCGAAGCCGCCTTGGATCTGATCGCGGCAGAAGGCGTCGCCGGAACGTCGCATCGAAAAGTCGCGGCCTTGGCAGACGTTCCCTTGGGCTCAATGACGTACCACTTCGATGGCATGGACCAGCTGCTCCACGAGGCGTTCACGCTTTTCGCCACCCGAATCAGCGACCGCTTCGAGCGACGCATGAACGAGGCGGAATCAGTCGAGGACGTGAAAGCGGCCGTTGTTGAGATGATCCTTGAGGATACCTACGGCGATCGGAACGCCCTGGTGCTGACGCTGGAGCTCTACACCCTGGCGGCCCGGCAACCGGCATTCCGGCACCTCACGCACGATTGGATGATGCGCAGCCGTACCGCGTTTGAGCGTCACTTCGAACCTGACGTTGCCCGGCAACTGGACGCTCTCGTTGAGGGGTTGTCGATACATAGGGCTTTTGAGCCACAGGACTACGATCGCGGGCTGGTCACCGAGGCGGTCGAGAAGCTGCTGGCCTCCGTGGCAACCCGGCCGGCTCCGACCACAAGCACAGGCCTGTTCTTCTCCGACAGCGCTCCGGCAACCGATCTTGCCGGGACCCGGCCGGCGAAGAGGCTTTAGCGACGTTGGGCTGTCAGGCTGGACCCTTGGCCCGAATCAGCGTCTCCGATCATGGGTAGGGTGCCGGCGAGTTTCCGGGCGTAAGCACCCTGCGCAGGGCGTCTTTGGCGAGTGCTGTTGGAGCGTCCGTGAACGAGAAGAACCGACGCACGGTCAGGCCCTCCACAAGGATCTCCAGGATCTCCGCGGTGACAGGGTCGAAGTGGCGCTGGAGGATCCGTGTGGTGCCATTGATCCATGCCCGGGCAAGCCTTCTGCATTCAGGGTCCCTCAGTGCAAGGGCCTGGAGTTCCCGACTCAGGCACAGGCTCCTCGCCGGTCTTGAAGCCTCTTCGTCGATGAGGATCAAGAGTTCTCGTGAAGCGCCGGCAGCATCGGTGACTCCTTCAAACCGACCCTCAAGCCGGTCCAGTTCATGGGCTATGAGCCGCTCGAACGCCGTCGCCAGAAGGTCCTGCAGCCCCGTGAAGTGATACGTCAGCGAGCCCAGCGGAACGTCGGCTTTGACGGCAATCCGCCGGAGGCTTGATTCTGCGACTCCATATTCGGCCACAACTTCCAAGGCCGCCTCCGCAATCCGGTCCCTGCGGTTCGGGTCGAAGCGCCGGCGTCTCCGAGCGGGGAGTGGCTGCGTGGCCGAGCTCCCGGAATTGTCCCGGGTGCGGAGACGGTCTCCTGCGTCCTGGCCGGATCCCGATCCCACGGTTGGCTGCGGATCATCCATGGCAATCTCTCAATCTGCCGAGTACTTCCTTGTATATGTACGTACGTACACTAGACATTAATTAGGTACGATCGTACACTAAAGTCTTGGAACTTGTGATGGGCATCACTCCATAACCGGAAAATCTGACGTGCTGCCCCAATAGGCAAAGCGTTACCCATGGATAATGCTTGAGTAAATGAATATAACGTGTACTCTTGCTTATAGGTGATGCGCCTCACTGGCCCAATCACAGCACTCCGTAGTCCATGGAGCAGCCCAAAGCTCAAGCAAACCAGCGATGGCTACAATCGAGAGGTTTTGAAGAATGACTGTTCAGCCTTCCTTGCAGACCGAAGGTCCAGCACATACGAACTATGACGTCGTAATCATCGGCAGCGGCATGGGTGGCGGCACTCTCGCATATGCCCTGAAAGACAGCGGGGCAAGCGTTCTCCTTGTAGAGCGTGGAGGATTCGTTCCCCAGGAGCCGGAGAACTGGGACCCGGATGCGGTCTTCGAACAGGGGCGCTACAAGAATGCCGAAAAGTGGTACTCCGAGACCGGTGAGGCTTTCAACCCCGGGACGTATTACTACGTTGGCGGCAACACTAAGTTCTACGGCTCCTCGCTGGTGCGTTTCCGGCGCGAAGATTTTTCCGCCTCCGAGCATGAGGAGGGAACTTCGCCTCGGTGGCCATTCGACTATGACGCTTTGGCGCCGTACTACTCACGTGCAGAACACGTCTACAAAGTGCATGGCGATCACGACGATGACCCAACCTTGCCCAGGTCCGAACCATTCCCCTATCCCGCGATCGGGCACGAGCCGGAAATTCAAGCGGTCGCGGATGGTTTGCGCCGGCAGGGACTTACTCCGTCGAATATTCCCTTGGGGATCGACTGGCGCCAGGGCGGGGCGTGCCTCCGTTGCCGGACCTGCGATGGTTTTCCATGCAGGGTCCTGGCAAAAATGGACGCCGATGTCGCCTGCGTTCGGCCCGCCCTTGAATCCGGAAACGTCGAAATCCTGACCGGTGCCTACGCCGAGAAGGTGCTGACGGATGCTGCGGGGCAGACGGCTACCGGCGTCGAGCTCGTTGTAGGAGGCCGGAGCATCGTGGTCGAGGCCGGCAAGGTCGTCGTTTCATGTGGTGCGGTCAACTCCGCAGCTCTTTTGCTGAGATCGGCGGATGATCAGCATCCCAACGGGCTCGCCAATTCTTCGGGCATGCTCGGCCGGAACTATATGGTGCACAACAACAGCATCATGGTTGCCTTCCATCCCAAGCGAAACAAAGTCGACTTCCAGAAGACGCTCTATTTCAACGACTACCTCCTCAAGGGCACCAAGGACTTTCCCTATCCACTCGGCCACGTTCAGCTGATCGGGAAGCTTCAAGGCGCCATGCTGGTTGGACAAAAGCCTTTCATTCCCAAATGGGCGTTGGATATCGCCGCCGGGCACAGCCTGGACTGGTGGCTGTTCACCGAGGATCTTCCGGACCCCGAAAACCGCGTGACCCTGAGGGACGACAAGGCAATTCAAATCAACTGGAAACCCAACAATGTCCGGGCCCACCAGCTCCTTGTCAAAAAGGTCAAGCGAATCCTGCAGAAGATGGGCTATCCCATGATCTTCAGTGAGACCACAGGAATTGCCGTGAATTCCCATCAGGCAGGGACCATCAGGGCAGGGGAGGACCCCCGCACATCCGTGCTCGATCCCACCTGCCGCACCCACGATGTCGACAACCTTTTCGTCGTCGACTCGTCCTTCTTCCCATCGCTACCCGTGATGAACCCGGCCCTGACGATCGCCGCGAACGCGTTCCGCGTAGCGGACCACATTGTGCCTGGTGCCAGCCAGCATTGGGCAGCAACACGTCAGAACCAATTTCTACCGATAACACCCGTACTTACAGGAAGTAACCACAATGACTGAGAAGCAGCTGACCGGCGGACAAATGATTGTCGACTGCCTCATCCGCGAAGGCGTTGATCGAGTCTTTGCCGTGCCCGGCCATGGCAACACCGCGCTCTTGGACGCCTTCGTGGATCGCTCGGATGAAATCCAAGTGATACCAGCCATGCACGAGCAAGGTGCTGCACACATGGCGGACGGGTATTACCGCGCCTCCGGCAGGATTGCCGCGGTGTGCACCTCCATCGGCCCTGGGGCCACCAATACGCTGACCGGCCTGGTAACAGCCTTCGCCGACTCCCAGCCATTCATTCTCATCACCGGCGCCGTCCACACGTATATGGAAAACCGCGGCGTCCTTCAGGAAATCGACCGCCCCCACGGTAACAACTTCCCCCGGATGGCGGAACCGGTTGTCAAGCGCTGGTGGCAGCCCAACCGCCTCGAACAGATTCCCACTGTCATGGCCCAAGCGTTCAACACCATGAACGAAGGCCGTAAAGGACCCGTTCTCGTAGACGTGCCCCAGGACCTGCAGGCCGAATACGGGAACTACGGACACATTCCAGGAGACCGGCGTGCACACACACGGCCCACTGGCGATGCACGGACCATCGCTGAAGCAGCGGCCCTGCTGGCTTCGTCCAAGCGTCCCGTAATTCTCGCTGGCGGCGGCGTCATCGCAGCTGAAGCCAGCGAGGAACTTCGCTCGATCGCCGAGCGGCTTGGTGCCCCCGTTACACACTCCTTCATGGGCAAGGGCGCCTTCCCCGCAGACCACGACCTGTACGCCTGGCCCTGTGGTGACATGGGCTCCATCCCGGGAAATCGCATGACGACCCAAGCCGACGTCATTCTCGCCGTCGGCTGCCGTTTCAGCGACCGCATCACTTCCTCCTACAAAGAGGGCACAACCTTCAACATCCCCTCCAGAACCAAGCTTGTCCAGATCGACATCGATGGTTTCGAGATTGGACGCAATTACCCCGTCGAGGTGGGGATCGTCGGTGACGCGAAGACTTCCTTGGCGTTGCTGCGGGAGTTGCTCGGCGACGGCCCCGACTACCACGGCACGGAATACTTCGAAGAACTCCAGGACTACAAGCAGCGCTGGGAGGACCACCTTGCCCCAATGCGCGAGACAGACTACCTACCGATGACCAATTCGCGGGCCATGGTGGAGATCCGCAAAGCTCTTCCCCGGGAGGGCATCCTGGTTACCGACTCCAGCAACCCCGCCAACCAGGCATTCAATGAGTTCCCTATCTACGGGCCGAAGACCAACATCGTCGCCGGAGGCATGTCCGGGATCGGTTTCGGTCTTCCTGCGGCCATTGGCGCCCAAATCGCAGTCCCTGAGACTCCTGTCCTCGCCATGGTCGGCGACGGCAGCTTCCTGCAGACCGGAACCGAGCTTTCAACCGCAGTCATGCTGGGCACACCCCTGGTGGTCGTTGTTTTGAACAACGGAGGCTGGGAGGCAATCAAGGACCTCCAAATCAGCCTGTTCGGGGCCGATCGGCGGCTCATCACCAACTGGTGTACTCCAGACGGAAAACCCTACTTCGCAAACATTTCCGAGTTCGCGCGTTCCCTGGGATGTACCGCTGAACGAGTCGAGGATCCGGCACGGCTTGCAGAGGCAATCGAGCGCGGTTTCGCTACGGACGGCCCTGTCGTCATCGAAGCCATGAGCGCGCACGAGCTTCCTTGGAGCGAGATGCACCCCACCGGGTGGTGGGACATCGCCGTCCCCGCATATCACGGCGAAACCCGCGACGAATACGTCGCGCAGCGCGGATTCTGACGAGGTAAAGCCATGGGTGAGATCAAGCTGGGCCTCAATCTCGAGTTTGCACGCTACGAAAACGGTTCGTTTGACTGGGCTATGGACCGCGCGGCGGAAATCGGCTTCCGATACGTGGAGCCCATGGTCCACTGGGGCCGTGAACTCTTGAGCGAGGCTGGCTACTTTCACAGCAGGTCCATGCTGGATGACCCGCTGAAGCTAAAGCATGCGGCGGAAAGCCGTGGACTGCAGATCTCGTCGATCTCCAGTCATGCTCCACTGGCCAAACCGGACATCGCTGTGGATTACCTCAAACAGGCCGTCCGCTATGCAGCTGAGTGCGGCGCTCCCATGATTATGGTCGACGACGGTCCCGTGCCTGTCTGGACTACGGAGGAAGAAAACTTCACCTTGATGAAGTACACCCTTCAAGAGGCGGCCATGGTTGCAGAGCCTCGCGGCATCGCCATCGCTATCGAAACCCACGGCCCCTATACGGCAACCCCCGAAGGGCCGGACCGGCTGATGAAGCTCGTGGACACACCCGTCCTCACCATCAACCTGGACACCGGAAACAGTTACCTGAGTGAGAACGATCCTCACGCTTGGCTGGAAGACATCATCTCCAACGTTACCCACCTTCACGCGAAAGATATCTCCGTAGAGGACGCCAGGAAGTACCGCGGGAAAGTCCGCGGAATGCTTGGGTGTGCCTGCGGCGAGGGCGTCATTGACTGGGAACGCATCGTTCGCACCCTGGCATCCGCTAACCACGACACCGTTCTCTCCGTTGAATGTGGGTCGTTGGATGCCGCAACCAAGAGTTTCCACTACCTGAGCGACGTGATTCGACGCGTCGGTCAACACTCCCCCCAACCCATCAGTTAATCCGGAGGAATAGTCATGAACAACAACTCATCGCTGGTCAGTAACCTGTCCCGGCGCGGCTTTATCTCCCTGGCAGGAGCGGCTGCGTTGACGGCCTCGATGTCCGCATGTGCAGCAGGAGGTGGAAGCGGCAACGCCGCCGGTTCCACCACCCTGAAATTTTGGGACATGCCTTGGGGCCCTACCGGCTACGCAGAAGAAGCCGAGAAGCTCGCCAAGTCATTCCAAGGTGCCGGCAACATCAAGGACATCGGATACCAGCAAGTTCTGTGGAACGGCTTCAACGAGACCTACTCGTCGGCCATCGCTTCAAAGACCGGCCCTGCAGTCTCGACCGGCGGCGGCTTCCAGTCGTTCCAATATGCTGCCCAAGGCGCCGTGGAGTACGCGGACAAGCTCATCGAATCGTTCAAATCGGACGGGCTCTACGACGATTTCCTTCCACACGTCCTGGACGCCATGAAGACACCGGAGGGCTACGTCGCCGTTCCATGGGCCGTGGACATCCAGACGCTCTGGTACCGCAAGTCAGTCCTGGACGCCGCAGGCGTGGCGGCGCCGACCACCTGGGATGAGTTCCTGGAAGCAGGCAAGAAGATCGCTGCGAAGGGCTACTACGCCTGGGGCATCAGTGGCGGTAGCGGCAACTTCGGCCCCATGGCAATCCTGAGCCTGATGATCAACAATGGCGGCGGCCTCTTCAACGAAGGCGGCGAACTCGACATCGTCACCGAACGGAACACCGAAACGGCCGAATTCGTCATCGAAGCAGTAAAGGCTGGATTGACCGATCCGGGCGCAGTGAGCCTCAAGGACGACGACCTGGTTACCCAGTGGACCAACAAGAAGGTCGGCATGGGTTTCTACTACCTCGGCCTGGACGATCAGCTTGCTGACAAGGACATCGTGGTCATGGACCCGCTCAAGGGACCCCACGGCGACACCGGCACCATCCAGTACGTCAACAACATCATGATGTACAAAAACACTCCGTCCCTGGAAGCATCCGAAGCTTTTGTCACCCACTACCTGAAGAACATGAAGGTGCTGTGGGAGAAGAAGCTGGTAACCCAGCTTCCCGCGCTGAAGTCCATCGCGGAGGCATCGTTCTTCACAGCAAGCCAGTCCAACGTCGACATCGTCAACAAGTGGCAGCCAGTAGCCAAGACCCTTGCTTCACAGGGTTCACAGTCCTCCGCCAAGCTTGCAGCGATCGACGGTGGACAAGCTATGGCGGACTTCTGCCAGACGCTGCTCGGAGGCAAGACCGACGCCAAGACAGCTCTCACTAAACTCCATGGCGATATCAAGTCTGTTACCTCGTCATGACTCAGCAATCTTCACTTGTTCGTCCTCCCGCCGGGCAGCATGGTGCCGCCCGGCAGGGGGAAGTAGCCCCCACCAAAAGGCGGAACCAACGGCGCCGTCAGCAGGTGCCCGGACAATCGCGTTCGACAATGGCATTGCTGATCGCGCCATCGGTCCTGATCCTGTTGCTGACCAATGCGTACCCCATTGCTTACGCTGCATTCCAGGCCGTTCACAACGGCTCCCTGATCAACTCCGGCGAGTTCGTGGGTCTGGATAACTTCGCCCGTGTCCTGGGTGGGGAAGCGTTCTGGAAGGCTGCGGGGTTCACTCTTGTCTTCACCTTCACAGGTGTCTTCGGAAGCTGGATTTCAGGACTGGGCCTTGCCCTTCTGCTTCAGAAGCGCATCCCGGCCCGGGGTTTTCTGAAAACCATCCTGCTGCTGCCTTGGGTGGTTCCGGTTGTCGTTTCGTCCACTTCCTGGAACTGGCTGCTGGCGACTGATTCCAGCCCCATCCCCTCGCTGTTCCGGACGTTAGGACTGGGCGAAGTGCGGTTCTTGTCAGATCCGTTCCTTGCACAGGTCACGGTGTGCCTGTTCATCGTCTGGCTGAATTTCCCGTTCATGATGCTCATGATGAGTGCTGCGCTTACGTCAGTGGACGAGAGCATCTATGAAGCCGCAAAGATCGACGGCGCCACACCGCGCCAGCAGTTCATCCACATGACACTGCCCATCATCGCCAAGCCCACCTATATTTCCTGGGTGCTCATGACGATCTTCTGCGTCAACGAATTCCCAGCCATCTACCTCCTGACGCACGGTGGCCCGGTGGGCTCAACAAGCACCCTCGTGGTCCTGGCCTACCGGACGGTTTTCCAGAACTTCCAAACCGGACCCGGGGTGGCCATCGCATTCATGATGACTGTTGCGCTGGCGACGGTCGCAACGATCCTGTTCCGGCAGATCCGAAAGTCGAGAGTCGAATGACAACCACCAGCCTCACCCGAAGCCCAGGCACCCAGGTGCGCAGGAATATGGACCCGGCGGACCGCGGCAAATGGAAGCGGTTCTGGATCCTGATCGTCGTCGCAAGCGTTGCCTTGGTCCCTATCGCAGGAACATTCATCCTGTCCCTGAGGTCAAACAACGGCACCGGCGGTGTGACACTGGATAACTTCATCCATGTCCTCGCCGACACCGAAGTAGTGGCATGGCTACTCAACAGCCTTCAGGTAACACTGGCAACTGTTGTTGTGTCCGTCCTTGTAGCCGCACCCGCCGGTTATGTGCTTTCCCGTGGCCGAAGCCGGCTCGTGGAAGGTTACTCGCTCCTGCTCTTCGTGATCCAGTCACTTCCCGTCATTACGTCGGTCATTCCATTGTTCATTTTGTTCTCCGGTATGGGCCTGGCCGATAACCTGATCGGGATCACCATCCTCTACGTCGCCAGTTCAATGTCCGTATCAACCTGGATGATGGCTTCGTACATGGACGGCATTCCAGACAGCCTGGAAGAGGCGGCCTGGATTGACGGGGCTTCTGTATTCGGTAGCTTCTGGCACATCGTCATGAAGAATTCGTTGCCGGGAATCCTCTCGACAGCCATCTTCACGTTCCTGATGGCCTGGAACGACTACCTGGTGGCCAGTATCTTCCTGCGGTCCTCAGGGACGTTTACGCTGCCCATCGGTGTTCAAACGTTCTTCCAGCAGCATTCAACAGACTGGGGTTCGGTTATGGCCGTCGCCGTCATCATGATGCTGCCTCCGGCGATCGTCTTTGCGGCCCTGAACAAATACTTCAGTGTCGGCGGGGTCGCGGGTTCCTTGGCAGGACGCTAAAAACGGCCACCACGTTGATGGAAGCGTAAGATCCGCCCGTTGGCTGCGCCCGCTCCCCATATTGGGGCGGTAGTGCCCGGGGATCCGCAATAAGCCGCTGCGCGGCCCTCCCCTCGGCGGAGACGACGAGGGGGGGGGGGGGGGGGGGGGGGCGCCCCGCCGGGGGGTGGGCGGCGGCGGCCCCCGCCCCCCCGGCGCCCGCCCGCGCCAGCGGGCCCCCCGCCCCCCGGGGGCCCCACCGCCGAGAA
>NZ_JAJOHP010000087.1:0-16845 GCF_021109375.1 Arthrobacter sp. AK01 | reverse complement strand
CCCTCGCCCCCCGCTCGCACTCATACCATAACACTTAACAACAACTACTATCTCCCCCCCCCCAACACCCCGCCCCCCCCGCCCCCCCCCCCCCCCCCCCCCCCCCCCCCTCTCTCATCCCTGTCCTACCAGATGCTCACGCGGTCTTCCGATTCCATCCACATACCATCCGTCGCACTGACACCGAATGCTGCATGGAAAGCGTCGAGGTTGCGGGCGATGGCATTGGTGCGGAACTCGTTCGGGGAGTGCGGATCCGTGGCCAACCGTCGGATTGCTTCCTCTGTGCGGATCACTTGGCGCCAGCCGGCTGCCCACGACATGAAGAAGCGCTGCTGGCCTGTGAAGCCGTCGATGACCTCGGGCTCGGCGTCGCCCAGGCTAAGGAGGTAGGCCTTATACGCAATCGTCAGGCCGCCCAGGTCGCCGATGTTTTCGCCCAGGGTCAGTTTGCCGTTGACCTTATGGTCGGGTGCAGCGTAGGGGGAGAGGGCGTCGTACTGGGCCACCAACTTGGCCGTGAGAGCTTCGAATGCGGACCGGTCCTCCTCAGTCCACCAGTTGCGCAGTGCCCCGCTTCCATCGAACTGGGAACCTTGGTCGTCGAACCCGTGTCCGATTTCGTGTCCGATCACAGCCCCGATGCCGCCGTAGTTCACAGCATCGTCAGCGTCTGCGTTGAAGAAGGGCGGCTGGAGGATCGCGGCCGGAAAAACGATCTCGTTCAGCATGGGGTGGTAGTAGGCGTTGACTGTTTGAGGTGTCATGAGCCATTTGGTCAGGTCAACGGGCTTGCCGATCTCGTCCAGATGCCGGTCGACGTCAGCATCATGGGCGCGTTCCACGTTGCCCAGCAGGTCTTTGGGATCGATTTCCACGGCGGAATAGTCGATCCATTTTTCCGGGAAACCGATCTTTGGCCGGAAGGCTTCCAGCTTCCTGAGGGCTTCCTTCTTGGTTTCTTCGCCCATCCAGTCCAGGGAGGAGATGCTCTCGCGGTAAGCCTCGATCAGGTTGGCGACGAGGGTCTCCATCCTTGCTTTGTGGCCGGCGGGGAAGTGCCGCTCCACGTAGATTTGTCCGACGGCTTCGCCAAGCGCAGCCTCGACAACGGCAACTCCTCGCTTCCAACGCTCCTTGTTTTGGGGCGTGCCGCTGAGTTTGGTGCCGTAGAAATCGAAGT
The DNA here is from genome assembly GCF_021109375.1 of Arthrobacter sp. AK01. Lineage (NCBI taxonomy): Bacteria > Bacillati > Actinomycetota > Actinomycetes > Micrococcales > Micrococcaceae > Arthrobacter > Arthrobacter sp. AK01. The sequence continues at coordinate 15,662 of NZ_JAJOHP010000087.1, read as the reverse complement.
TGGTGTCGACGAACTCTGAGGAAAGGTAGGGGGCAGCCGAGCTAAGAACCCTGAGCGTCAGCCATTCCTTCCACGTTTCCAGCGGCTCGGACTCCAACAACCCCGCGGCGCCGGCGAAGAAGTCCGGGGTGCTGACAACTATCTCATGACGCTTGTCCCGCTCAACCCGCGCGGCTTCGAACCAGGTGTCCAGCAACGGGAAGATATTCGCGGCTTCATCGGCAGACTTGAGGTTGTAGGTTTTCTGGGGATCCCTCAGCGTCACATTGTCCCAGTGATGCGACGCCAGGGCAGTTTCGAGTCCGAGAATGCGCGTGGAGGCCGCCTGCGCGTCGGGGATGCCTGCGAGGGTGAACAACCTGGCAATGTACTCGCCGTAGGCGGCCACAATGCCCGTAAACTTTTCCTCCCGGTAATAGGACTCGTCCGGCAGTCCCAGGCCACCTTGCCCGATGTACAGAAGGATGCGCTCCGGGTTCCCGGCATCCGGCGCCGGGTAGATGGAGAACAAGCCCGTGACGTCCGACCGGAACAAACGGCCGATGAGGGCAGCCAGTTCATCTGCGGACCCCACGGAACGAACTTCTTCGAGACGAGCCCGGACTGGGTCGAGCCCCTTTTCCTCGGCCGCGGCCTGGTCCATGAAGCTGGCGTACAGGCCGCCTACTTGCTGCTCGACGCCGGTTGCGGACTCGCCCTTGCCGGCAGCTTCTTCGATAATCGCCTGAACGGCCAGCTCGGCGCCATCCCGCAGTGCCGTAAAGGTACCTTCCAACGGCCTGTCATCCGGGATCGTCGTGCTGTTGAGCCACGCGCCATTGACGTGCTGGTAGAGGTCGTCCTGGGGCCGGACGCTGTGATCGATGTTCGAAAGAGTGATCCCCGACTGTGGCACTGTGGCTCCTTGTGTGGACACTGCGCCGGCGTTTCCACCGTGGCGGCGTCTGCATAGTGGACGTTGCATGAGGTGTTGCACTGTCATCATACGCATCGTGTTACTGTGAAATTGTGCGTACGGCGATGCTTCTTCTTAGCTGCCGCGGCGAGGCCTGAAAGCTATCTGAAGCTGGGCCATCCTCGCCGCGGAGTTCCGTTGTGTCCGGCTAAGCTTTCAGTTAGTTCTTAGAGAAAAGGCCACACGTCATGCGTAATGCACAAAAGCCCTCCGGTATGCCTATTCACCGCTACCTGCCGTTCCAGGACCAGATCACCGTCGACGTTCCTGACCGCACTTGGCCGGATAAAGTCATCACCAAAGCCCCGCGTTGGTGCGCAGTGGACCTGCGCGACGGCAACCAAGCACTGATCGACCCCATGAGCCCGGCCCGCAAGCTGAAGATGTTCCAGCTGCTGGTCAAGATGGGGTACAAGGAGATTGAAGTCGGTTTTCCTTCGGCATCGCAGACCGATTTCGACTTCGTACGCCAGCTCATCGAGGGCGGCCATATTCCCGATGACGTCAGCATCCAGGTGCTGACCCAGGCACGTGAACACCTCATTGAGAGGACTTACGAGTCCTTGGTGGGTGCGAAGCAGGCAATCGTCCACTTGTACAACTCGACGTCCGTCCTGCAAAGGCGCGTGGTCTTCAACCAGGATGAAGACGGTATCCTCGACATCGCCCTGCAGGGTGCCCGCCTGTGCAAGAAGTACGAAGAGACGCTGGAAGATACGCACATCACGTACGAGTACTCGCCGGAGTCCTTCACAGGAACCGAACTCGAGTATGCCGCCCGTGTTTGCAACGCCATTGCCGACGTCTTTGAAGCCTCCGCCGACAAGCAGGTCATTATCAACCTGCCGGCAACTGTAGAGATGGCAACCCCGAACGTCTACGCCGACTCGATTGAATGGATGCACCGTAATCTGCACCCCCGGGAGGGCATCATCATCTCCCTGCACCCGCACAACGACCGCGGCACGGGCGTCGCTGCCGCCGAGCTGGGATACCTGGCGGGCGCCGATCGGATCGAAGGCTGCTTGTTCGGCAACGGTGAGCGTACGGGCAACGTGGATCTCGTGACTCTGGGATTGAACATGTTCGTGCAGGGTGTTGACCCCATGATCGATTTTTCGGACATCGATGAAGTCCGCCGCACTGTGGAGTACTGCAACCAGCTGCCGGTCCCCGAGCGTTCCCCGTACGGCGGCGACCTCGTCTTCACGGCTTTTTCCGGTTCCCACCAGGACGCCATCAAGAAGGGCTTCGAAGCGCTGGAGAAGGACGCCGCAGCAGCCGGCAGGTCTGTGGACGACTTCACCTGGCAGGTTCCCTACCTGCCTGTCGATCCCAAGGACCTCGGCCGCAGCTACGAAGCCGTCATCCGCGTCAACTCGCAATCGGGCAAGGGTGGGGTTGCCTACCTGCTGAAGAACGAGCACAACCTGGACCTGCCCCGTCGCGCCCAGATCGAATTCTCCGGCGTCATCCAGCGCCGGACCGATGCCGTGGGTGGCGAGGTCAGCGGCGCGCAACTGTGGCAGGTCTTCCAGGACGAGTACCTGCCGTCCGACGAAGAGCAGGCACAGTGGGGGCGTTACGCGCTGGGCAGCGTAAGCACAGAGACCGATGAAGCCGGCGCCATGACCATGAACGCGAACCTGCGGATCGATGGCGTGGAAGTTCGGCGGACGGGCCATGGCAATGGTCCCATCGCTGCACTGTTGGATATCCTGCACCACGACGGCGTTGATGTCCGTGTGCTGGACTACAGCGAGCATGCCCTGTCTGAAGGCGGCAGCGCCAGCGCGGCGGCTTACGTTGAGTGCGCCGTAGGTGAGCGGGTCCTGTGGGGCGTGGGCATTGATCCCAGCACCACGACGTCGTCCCTCAAGGCACTGATTTCCGCAGTCAACCGGGCCGTTCGGGACGCCCGAGCCTAGGCGCCTACCGTTTGGTGACGGGAAATACCGTCACCAAACGGTCCGGCGGTCACCGCTGGATCCAGGCATAGTGCGAAGATTAGTTGTGGCCAATCCGTCGTTTGCAGCACGGTCCTACAGGGACGATGCCGTGGTGCTCCGTACCCACAAGTTGGGCGAGGCGGATCGCATCATCACTTTATTGACCAAACACCATGGGCAAGTCCGTGCCGTGGCAAAGGGCGTACGGAGGACCACCAGCCGGTTTGGGGCACGCCTGGAGCCATTCATGGTTGCGGACTTGCAGTTGGTTTCCGGGCGGACGCTCGACATCGTGACGCAGGCCGTAGCCAAGGGTGCTTACGGGAGCAGTATCGCTGCCGACTATGGGCGGTTTACCGTGGCTGCGGCCATGACCGAGACCGCCGAGAAACTGACGGATGCCGATACCGAATCCGGGACGGCCCAATATAATCTGTTGGTTGGTGCGCTGGCCGCCCTCAGCCGCTCCGACCATCCACCAGAACTCATCCTGGACTCCTACCTGCTGCGCGCTTTGGCTACAGGCGGGTGGGCGCCGAGTTTCACAGCTTGTGCCCGCTGTGGTCGCCCGGGACCACATACAGCCTTTGCCGCTCCGATTGGCGGAATGGTTTGCAGTGATTGCCGACCGCCCGGTTCGCCTGCGCCGGCACCGGAGACGGTAGTGCTGCTCGGTGCGTTGCTGACCGGCGATTGGGTCGTAGCCGATTCATCCGACCCGAGGCATCGGCGCGAAGCGGCGGGGCTGGTGGCCAGCTACCTGCAATGGCATCTGGAGCGGGCCTTGAAATCACTCAAACACGTGGAGCGAAGCTGACAGTGGCACTTGGTAAGAAGAGCAAGGCGATAACGGCCAGGACGGCACCAGTAGTTGCCCCTTACGGACACCCCTCCGGGGCATTGCCGCCGAATATCCCAAGTGAGCTCATTCCGCAGCACGTGGCCATCGTCATGGATGGCAACGGGCGTTGGGCCAATCAGCGTGGCCTCCCTCGCGTTGAAGGTCACAAAGCCGGCGAGCCTGCCCTGCTGGACGTGATGGCAGGAGCTATCGAGCTCGGCATAAAATACGTCAGTGTTTACGCGTTTTCAACGGAGAACTGGCGGCGTTCGCCTGAGGAAGTCCGATTCCTCATGGGTTTTAACAAGGATGTGCTACGCCGTCAACGCAACCAGTTGGATGAGTGGGGCGTACGTATCAGGTGGGCTGGTCGTCGGCCCCGCTTGTGGGGTTCGGTCATCAAGGAATTAGAGCAGGCCGAGGACTACACGCGGGCCAACGACACATGCACGTTGACCATGTGTGTTAATTACGGTGGCCGGGCTGAGATCGCCGACGCTGTTTCGGCTATTGCCCACGACGTCGCCGCAGGAAGATTAAAGCCCGGGGCGGTGTCCGAGAAGACCATCCAGAAGTACCTCGACGAGCCCGACCTCCCGGACGTGGACCTATTCCTGCGTAGTTCGGGGGAGCAGCGGCTCTCAAACTTCCTGCTGTGGCAATCGGCCTATGCGGAATTCGTTTTCATGGACACTCTGTGGCCGGATGTCGACAGAAGGACACTATGGGACGCCGTCGAGATCTATGCCAAGCGTGATAGGCGCTACGGGGGAGCAGTGGACGCTGCGCCCGCCAAAAACTAGCACACGCTTGCTGAATCAGTACGGGTAAGCGGCCAGCCAGACGGCGACGTCGCGGTAGGCCTGTTGCCGGACGGTGCGTCTCGACAGAAAGATGTCATGAAGGGCGCCCGGGTAGCGGAACACAGCCGTCCGGCGGGCAAGGCCAAGCGCCCGTCGCGAGGTTTCCTCAACGTCAATGACCGCGTCCGCCCGCATCAGGTCAGCCGTCCACTCTGCTTGGATCCTGGTCCGCCCGGAGAGGAGCACCAGTACGGGGGCGTCAATGTTGAGCTTGCGCTCTACCGCCGCATGGCCAGCCAGTACGGCCTTCGTCCAACCAGCCCGGATGGGGAAGGAAGCCCTCGGACGCCAGATTGGGTCGAGGATCCACTCGCCATGGGCTTCATTGCTGACACTCTCCCAATAGGCAGGCATCTCCGGAAAACGGAAGGGGCGTTTGGGGTCCGTGCGGGCAAAAGGCTCCACCAGGTGCATGGCGATACTGCGGACGAGGCTGCTGCCTTGAAGCTCAAGCCAGGGGGAATTCAGGACCAGGGTTCCCAACCTGCCCGGATTTCGGTCGGCCCAAAGCGCAGCGATCAAGCCCCCAAGGGAATGGCCAAGCATATGGATAGTGGGGGACGCACCGTTGCTGGTCCGTGCCGCCACGTCGCGTTCGATCTCCACTAAGGCAGCTGCAAGATCCTCGTCGTAGACGCTCAGGTCCGAGGTGTAGCCGGGCGTCTGGCCCGGCAACAAGCTACGGCCGAACTTGCGGAGGTCCAACGCATAGAAATGAAAGCCCGACGCCGTGAGGTACTCGGCAAGCTCGGTTTGCAGGAAGTAGTCTGCCCATCCATGCAAGTAGAGAACCACCCGCGGCGCTCCGCCAGGATCGGCCGGGGATGCGCGGCGCTTGCGTTTCGTGAACGACGTCAGGAAGTCGAGGATGCCTTGAGGCGAGGCATGCTCAACCGGTGGGGCGTGCCTGACGAGCGTCGCTTTGACGGGCCCTTCATCATCGGCCTTGAGCGGCAGCTCGAGGCATTCGTAGCCGTGGCCAAGAATGTCGCGCTCCCACACTGATACCGACCCCTCCGTTGTGGTCATGTTTCCCCTTCCTGCTGGCCCTCCGGCACGGCGTCGTGCATGAACCCGTTGATCCACCTGGCCAGCCGCGCATATGCATCCTTTCGCACCGCAGGCGCCGACAGGAAGACGTCGTGCAGACCGCCGTCGATGCGTTCCAAGGTGACGCTGCGGCCCAATGCCATGGCCCTGAGCGCGATCACACCTACATCCAGGACCGCATCGGAACGGCGCATGGATTCGTGCCAAACCATTCCATTGGCGCTGGCGGTGGAGGTCAACACAAGGACAGGGATGTCCAGTTTCAGGCCCCGCGCAACCTGCGAATGTCCGGCAAATACGGCGCGAAGCCAACCGGCACGCACAGGGAACGCCAAAGGGGGCCTGTAATTCTCGTCCAAGGCCCATTCCCCTTCTGCGGTACTACTGATGCTGCGGAAGTAGAATCCTCGCTCAGGCAACTTCAAGATGGTCTCGGGTCGCAGCTTTGCAAGCGGTGCCACCATGGCCTGTGCAGCCCGGCGAACCAGTGAGCTGCCGTGCATTTCGAGCCAAGGACTGTCCAGGACGAGGAAATGGATCTCTCCTGGATGGCGGCTGGCCCACAAAGCGGCCACCAAACCCCCTGTTGAGTGCCCCATAAGTGTCAGCGTGCCGCGCGGTGATGCTGAGCGATCGGCCTGAATCACGCTGACGGCCCGATTGATCTCGGCATCGTAGTCCGTCAGGTTTGCAACGTAGCCGCCCGGTTTATCGGCCTGGAGGCTCCGTCCATGGTTGTGCATGTCCAGGGCGTAGAAGTCATATCCTTGCCCCGCCCAGAATCTGGCAAGCTCGGTATTGAAGAAGTAGTCGCTCCATCCGTGCAGGAACAAAACGGCACCAAACCGCTTCGGAGCGCCCTCACTGCGACCGGTATCCCCGTTCTTCGGCTCCACGCGGTGGCGGATCAGCGTGGCGTGGCGGACCACGCCATCGGTTCCCGTGGCATCAAGGCCACAGGATTGGAAGTCCGCTCCCAGGAAGTCTTCCGTCCACTCCATGGCCTTAGCTTAGACACTGGCGGTGGCTTCCCTGCCAGCCGCCCTCCCGGAGAAGAGGCAACCGCCCAGGAATGTTCCTTCCAATGCCCGGTATCCATGGATGCCGCCACCGCCGAATCCCGCTGCTTCGCCGGCTGCGTAGAGACCCGGGATGGCTTGCCCGTCACGGTCCAGGACCCTTGAACGAAGGTCCGTTGCGAGGCCGCCCAGGCTTTTCCTTGTCAATACGGAGAGCCGGATGGCAATCAGCGGGCCATGCGCCGGGTCAGTCAGCCGATGCGGTGGTGCCACCCGCATCAGTTTGTCCGTGGCAAATCGACGTGCTGCCCTGATGGCGGCGAGCTGTGGGTCCTTCCCAAGGCCGCTTGCCACTTGACGGTCCCGGGCGCTGATCAGTTCTTCAAGCGCGCGGGTTCCGATGAGGGAGTTGCCTGCGAGCTGGTTCATTCTTGAGGCCAGTTCCCCGGGTGATGACGCCTGCAGAAAGTCCACGCCCCGGTCCAGGAAACGCTGGATAGGTGTGTCGCCGGTTGGGCGCAGGCGTGATGCAAGCAGTCGGACGTCCTTGCCGGTGAGGTCGGGGTTCTGCTCGGAACCGGACAGGGCAAGTTCCTTGAGGGCAATGGTGCGGTTGAGGACAAACCATGAGTAGTCGTGTCCCGTTCCGACGATGTGGCGCAATGCCCCCAAGGAATCAAAACCGGGGAACAGCGGCGGGGGCAACTGGCGGCCCTTGGCATCGAGCCACAACGAGGAGGGCCCGGGCAGGATCCTTATTCCATGATTGGGCCATACAGGATCGTAATTGCGGATTCCTTCCGGGTAGTGCCACATGCGGTCGCCGTTGACCAAAGCAGCACCAGCGCTTGCCACGACGGGAAGGAAACTGCCGTCCACGGAAGCCGGCACGCCACTCAGCATGTGCTCGGGCGCCTTTCCCCCGGGCCACTGGCTGCGGACGGCGGCGTGATCGCCGCCGATGCCACCCGTGGTCACCACAACAGCGCCTGCCGTGGCCTCGAAACCACTGACGGCGACCCGCGCGGACGCTTGGCCCCGCATCGCCGTCGACGGTTCAAGAACCTCGCCCGACACGCCCGTGATCCTGCCCGTCGTCGTCGTCAGCAACAGGGCGCGGTGCCTGAAGTGCAAACTGACCCGGCCGCTCCTTACGCCTTCCAGGACCTTGGCGAGAAACGGCTCCACCAAGGCAGGCCCCGTACCCCATGTGACGTGGAAGCGGGGGACGGTGTTGCCATGGCCTTCCGGCCCATAGCCGCCGCGTTCCGCCCATTGCACCAACGGGAAGATGCCAACGCCAAGGCTCCTAAGCCACGCCCGCTTCTCTCCGGCGGCGAAGTCGACGTACGCCTCGGCCCACTGACGGGCCGTCCCGTCTTCGGACCGGTCGAAAGCTGCGGAGGCGAGCCAGTCATGCAGGGCGAGATCAGCGCTGTCCCTGACGCCCAGACGCCGCTGCTCAGGTGTATTCACCATGAAAAGCCCGCCAAAAGACCAATGGGCTTGTCCACCCACGGAAGCTTCCGGCTCCTGATCCAGCACAGCCACCGTCTTGCCGGCGGCATAGGCTGTGGCGGCCGCAACCAGTCCGGACAGGCCTGCGCCGACCACTACGACGTCGGCATCGATCCTGCAGCGTCCATGATTTGCGTCACCATAATCCCCAGGCATGCGTACATGCTAGCGGGATTGGTGGTCATGGGTTTGGTGAGTTGTCCATGAGGCGGAAAACTAGGACCATGCGTGTTTACCCCACATTTTTCAAGCTGGCCTTTTCCTGGATGGATGCCGAGAAGGCACACAAGATCGGCTTCCAGGGAATCCGGGCAGCCCATCGCTCCGGTGCCGGCCGGATCCTTGCCCGGCTGACAGCTCCCGACGCTTCACTTCGCACGGAGGCGCTGGGACTGACGTTCCCGTCACCTTTCGGCCTGGCGGCAGGTTTCGACAAAGAAGGTCACGGCATCGAAGCGTTGGCTGAGCTTGGATTCGGGCATGTGGAGGTGGGAACCATCACGGGCCAGGCGCAGCCAGGCAATGAGAAGCCCAGGCTGTTCCGCTTGGTTGAGGACCGCGCGGTGATTAACCGGATGGGGTTCAATAACGACGGCGCCGCTTCAGTCGCGCCAAGGCTCAAGTCTGCGCGGGCTGCTTTGCAAAGGCAGCACCCGGACGTCCGCCCGGTTATCGGGGTTAACATCGGCAAGACCAAGGTGGTGGAACTCGACGATGCCACCGAGGATTACCTGGTGAGTGCACGCAGCCTGGCTCCCGCGGCTGACTACCTCGTAGTCAACGTCAGCTCTCCCAACACACCAGGTCTTCGCCTGCTCCAGAATGTGGAAACGCTGCGCCCGCTGTTGCGGGCAGTTGGGGACGCTGCTGATGAAGCTGCCGGACGCCACGTGCCCCTGCTGGTCAAGATTGCGCCGGATTTGTCCAATGACGACATCGACGACGTCGCTCGACTGGCCTTGGACCTGAAACTTGATGGAATCATCGCCACCAACACCACGATCTCCCGTGACGGACTGCTGTCCGATGCTGCGAAGGTTGAGTCACTGGGAGCAGGCGGATTGTCGGGGGCGCCCCTCAAGCATCGGTCTTTGGAGGTTCTACGGAGGCTCAAGGACGCTGTAGGGGACGAGTTGGTACTCATCGCCGTCGGTGGTGTGGAAACCGCAACGGATGTGCAGGAGCGAATGGATGCCGGCGCAACTTTGGTCCAGGGCTACACAGCATTCCTTTATGAAGGTCCATTCTGGGCCTCACGTATTAACAAGGGACTGGTAAAGATCCGCAAGAGGACGGCGCGTTAATCAGGCCACGAAAAGGAAGACCCCCGCCCGTTGGTCCGGGGTCTTCCTTTGTCTGATGTCTGAGGCTTGGGCGCTTAGGCCGGGTACTGCCCACGCTTGACCTGCGGCTTGGGGAGGCGGAGCTTGCGGAACTGAAGGGCCCGCATGCAGCCGTACCAAACAGAGCCGCGTTCCACCTCGCCGAACTTCTCGGTAAGGCGCTTCCGAAGCTTGCGGGACAGGATGAAGACGTCAACGAAGACGGCCAGGAACATGATCCAGAACCCAATCAACACATAGCTGATGCCGGCGCTTGTGGGCGGAATGATCAGGGAGATCACCACGAACAGCAAAGCACCGAACATGAGGTACTCACCGAGGCTGAAGCGAGCGTCCACATAGTCCCGTGTGTAGCGCTTTTGGGGACCCTTGTCGCGGAGGGGAAGGAACTTCTCGTCGCCCGTATCGAGCGCCTGCCGCATCTTCTGCCGCTGGTCCTGGATGGCTACCCGTTCCGCTGCCTTGGAAGCCTTGCGGTCGTTGGGCACCAGGGGGCGCTTGCGGGCAGCTTCCTGGTCCTTCCGCTTGGGCGTGGGGGCGCCCTTCGCGCCGCCGGGCTCCGGGGCGGTGGCGTAGGCCTGGTCTACTACTGATTGAGCGCTGGGCTCTTCCTTTTTGCGTCCGAACACCCATACAGAATACCCCTCACGGAGGTGGCGTAGGTTACGCCTCCGTATGCCCGGCCTTGATCGCGCCGGGCCGCGCCTGCCCTGGCGGACGAATCCCCGGCGGTAAAGTGTGGCCATGACTTCAGCACATGCGGAGATCCCGCAGAACAAGCAAGGGCACTCCGGCGAAACTCCGGTCGAAGCACTCACAGCAGCGGTTAACGATTCCTTCGAAAGCACGATGGAATCCCTTAAGGAACTCGTCGGCATTCCGGGCATTGCATGGGCCAGTTTTGACCCGATCGAACTCGATCGAAGCGCCGAAGCAGTGGCTGCCATGGTCGAGGCCTCGGGGATGGAAGAAGTGCACATTCTGCGCAGCAGCAAAGCCGACGGAACCCCCGGTGGCCCTGCCGTCGTCGCGCGTCGTCCAGCCGCCGACGGCAAGCCAACAATCCTGCTGTACGCCCACCACGATGTCCAACCCCCGGGGGACAGGAGCCTGTGGAACTCGGAGCCCTTCGTCGCCGAAGAACGCGACGGCCGGCTCTATGGCCGTGGTGCTGCCGACGACAAAGCCGGAATCATGGCCCACTTGGCCGCCTACAGTGCCGTGACCAAGGTTCTGGGTGAAGAGTTTGGACTTGGCGTGACGTTCTTCTTCGAAGGTGAGGAAGAGGCAGGGTCGCCTACCTTCCGTACGTTCCTCGAGGAACACCAGGAGCTCCTGCGGGCCGACGTCATTGTGGTCGCCGACTCCAGTAACTGGAAGGTGGGTGTTCCCGCCCTGACCACCAGCCTCCGGGGTCTGGTGGACGGAACGTTCGAGGTGCGCGTCCTGGACCATGCGGTCCATTCCGGCATGTTTGGTGGTCCGGTACTCGATGCCCCCACGCTTTTGTCGCGCCTCATTGCGACCCTTCACGACGACGACGGCAACGTTGCTGTCGAAGGCCTGGTGGCACGCGATGACGTGGCGGTCGATCTTGCCGAGGCGGACTACCGTGCTGATGCATCAGTGCTCGACGGCGTGAAGCTCGCCGGCAGCGGGACAATCGCCTCACGTCTGTGGACCAAACCGGCACTGTCCATCATTGGCATGGACGTCCCCTCAGTTGACGTTGCCTCCAACACCCTTATTCCCGCTGCCCGTGCGAAGTTCAGCATGAGGCTGGCCCCTGGGCAGGACCCGGAAGCCGCGATGGATGCTTTGAAGCGGCATGTGGAAGCGCATGCGCCCTTTGGGGCCAAGGTGACTTTCAGCCCGGGGGAGCGGGGCAACGCTTTCTCCACAGACACTTCCTCGGCTGCCGCGCGCGTGGCGCTCTGGGCGCTGGGTGAGTCGTGGGGAGTACAGCCCGTGGAAACGGGAATCGGCGGTTCCATACCGTTCATTGCCGATCTCCTGGACTTGTATCCGGAAGCCCAGATCCTGGTGACCGGAGTGGAAGACCCCGATTCCCGGGCGCACAGTGCTAACGAATCGCTGCACATCGGCGATTTCCGCCATGCAGTGTTGGCTGAGGCACTGATGCTCGCCCGGCTTAATGCCGACGGGCTCGGGGACTAGCCTAGGAAGGCTGCGCGGCGCGCCGGGAACAACGAAATGCTGTCTGTGGTTACGTCAGGAGTTATAGCTAAGCGTCTGTGCGACGTAGCATTAGCTATAACCCGTACGTAATTGGGTAAGGGCAGGCAGCGTCCCGGCGCGGCCTCCAAGAGCTTCATAAGAAGGTAGGCCAATGAGCACTGCAACCAACGAAAACAGCACCGGAGCGCAGGTCGTCTCCAACGACGAACTGCCCACGCACGAGGTCAATCTGACCGACGTCGCCGCAGGCAAGGTCCGCAGCCTCCTCGAGCAGGAAGGGCGCACCGACCTTCGGCTGCGCGTTGCAGTCCAGCCTGGAGGATGCTCCGGCCTGATCTACCAGCTTTACTTCGATGAGCGCATGCTCGACGGAGACGCTGTGCGCGACTACGACGGCGTTGAGGTCGTAGTAGACAAGATGAGCGTTCCCTACCTCAGCGGCGCCAGCATCGACTTCGAGGACACCATTTCGAAGCAGGGTTTCACCATCGATAACCCGAATGCCGGCGGGTCATGCGCCTGCGGCGATTCGTTCCACTGATGTGAGCCATCGCCGCATGTCGGCGCCCCTTCGGACTGGTTTGAAACCGTTCGGAGCCACGGCGCTGACATGTGCGCGAAATCCGCTTGATAGCGGTAAGCTCTACATCGGGTAGTAAAACTTTTTAGTGTGCCCGGTGAGCCTTCGGCCTGCCGGGAGACAGCAACAAGAGGAAGGGCCGTCTGTGAGTTCGCAGAACCGAACCGGCAGCCGACGCATAAAGATCACATCGATCACTGGCTTGGCACTCGCCGGCGCGTTGGTTTTGACCGGATGTTCACCAGAGGTAGAGAAGGGTTGGCTGCCTACAGAGCGCGGCACGACCAACCACACTGACCGGATCATGGACCTCTGGGTCAACTCATGGATCGCCGCCTTGGCAGTCGGTATCATCACGTGGGGCCTTCTGGTCTGGTGCATCATCGCTTACCGCCGCCGCAAGGGCACCACGGGTTTCCCGAAGCAGCTCAGCTACAACCTGCCGCTCGAGGTCTTCTACTTGACCATCCCGCTGTTCATGGTGCTGGTGTTCTTCTACTTCACCGACCAGGACCAGCGCGCGATCGATGACCGCTCGCAGCCTGCCGACGTCGTTGTCGACGTCCGCGGCAAGCAGTGGGCCTGGGACTTCAACTACAAAAAGGGCGAGGTCATCAATGAAGACCTCCACGAGGCCGGCGTCCAGGCGCACCTGACCGGCAACGATGTCAACAAGGAACTTCTCCCCACTCTCTACTTGCCCGTTGGCAAGTCCGTGGACCTGGAGCTGAACTCCCGCGACGTCATCCATTCATTCTGGGTCCCCGCGTTCCTCCAGAAGCGCGACATGATCCCTGGCAAGACGAACTACATCAGGTTCACGCCCACCAAGGAAGGCACCTTCGACGGTAAGTGTGCCGAACTCTGCGGTGAATACCACTCCGAAATGCTTTTCCGCGTCAAGGTTGTCTCCGAGTCTGAGTTCCAGGCACACATGGACAAGCTTCGCCAGGAAGGCAACACGGGCCTCCTCGGTGCGGAATACGACCGCAACCCGAACCTGAACGAAACCAAGTAAGGGGAGCGACGTGGCTACGTACACTCAATCCGCCGCGGGGGTCCTAGACGCTCCCGTAGTTCCTAAATCCAAGGGGCGCATCGTCGTCAACTGGATCACCTCCACCGACCACAAAACCATCGGGTACATGTACCTGATCGCGTCCTTCGTGTTCTTCTGCCTCGGTGGCGTCATGGCGCTGTTGATCCGCGCTGAACTGTTCGAACCCGGAATGCAGATCCTGCAGACCAAAGAGCAGTACAACCAGATGTTCACGATGCACGGCACTGTGATGCTCCTGATGTTCGCAACGCCGCTCTTTGCCGGCTTCGCGAACGTCATTATGCCGTTGCAGATTGGCGCCCCCGACGTCGCCTTCCCGCGCTTGAACGCCTTGGCTTTCTGGTTCTTCCTGTTCGGCTCCACCATCGCGGTCTCCGGCTTCATCACCCCGCAGGGTGCTGCGTCCTTTGGCTGGTTCGCCTATGCTCCGTTGTCCAACACGACATTCAGTCCGGGCGTCGGTGGTGACTTGTGGGTCTTTGGACTTGCGCTCTCCGGTTTCGGAACCATCCTTGGTGCCGTCAACTTCATCACCACCATCATCTGCATGCGCGCACCGGGCATGACCATGTGGCGCATGCCGATCTTCACCTGGAACACCCTCGTCACTGCGATCCTGGTCCTGATGGCCTTCCCGCCGCTGGCAGCAGCACTGTTTGCTCTCGGTGCCGACCGCCGCTTCGGCGCCCACATCTTCGATCCCGAAAACGGCGGTGCCGTCCTCTGGCAGCACCTGTTCTGGTTCTTCGGACACCCTGAGGTGTACATCATCGCGTTGCCGTTCTTCGGCATCGTCTCCGAGATCTTCCCCGTCTTCAGCCGCAAGCCCATCTTTGGCTACAAGGGCCTGGTCTATGCGACCATCGCCATTGCTGCGCTCTCCGTCACGGTGTGGGCACACCACATGTATGTGACCGGATCAGTGCTGCTGCCGTTCTTCGCGTTCATGACCATGCTGATTGCAGTCCCAACCGGTGTGAAGTTCTTCAACTGGATCGGTACGCTGTGGCAAGGCTCCATCACCTTCGAGACGCCCATGCTCTGGAGCATCGGCTTCCTGGTGACGTTCCTCTTCGGTGGACTGACGGGTATCATCCTGGCCTCCCCGCCGCTGGACTTCCACGTCTCAGACTCCTACTTCGTGGTTGCCCACTTCCACTACGTGGTCTTCGGTACGGTCGTGTTCGCGATGTTCGCAGGGTTCTACTTCTGGTGGCCCAAGTGGACCGGCAAGATGCTCAACGAACGTCTCGGCAAGATTCACTTCTGGCTGCTGTTCCTGGGCTTCCACGGCACGTTCCTTATCCAGCACTGGCTGGGTGTGGAAGGCATGCCGCGTCGATACGCCGACTACATGCCGCAGGATAACTTCACGTGGATGAACCAGTTCTCCACTATTTCCTCCTTCGTACTGGGCGCATCGCTGCTGCCGTTCTTCTGGAACGTCTACATCACGTGGCGCAGCAACAAGAAGGTTGAAGTCGATGACCCCTGGGGCTTTGGTGCTTCGCTGGAATGGGCAACGTCCTGCCCGCCGCCGCGCCACAACTTCACCTCCTTGCCCCGTATCCGCTCCGAGCGCCCGGCTCTGGACCTTCACCACCCGGAGTTGGCCCAGGTTCACACTGCCGAGGCCCCGTCGCCCGCAGCAGCTGTCTTGGGTAACGCCGACCAAAGGGACGTCAACAAATGAAAATTGAATCGTGGCTCTTCGGAGCCGGAGTCTTCTTCTTCGTCCCCGTAGCCATTGCTTATGGCTTCCTGACCGAATGGTCTGAGTGGGTAGGTGTCCTGGGCATCCTCCTGGTTGGCGGTCTCGCGGGCATGATCGGCGCCTACCTTGGCTTCACCGGCAAGCGGATTGGCCTTCGTCCGGAGGACCGTCCGGATGCTGAAGTTCATGAGGGTGCAGGCGAACAGGGCCACTTCAGCCCTTGGAGCTGGTGGCCCCTGGTCCTCGGCCTGGCATGTGCCGGCGGATTCCTCGGCCTCGCCATTGGCTTCTGGGTAACCTACGTCGCCGGTGGCCTCGCCCTGGTGGCATTGGTCGGTTGGGTTTTCGAATACAGCCGCGGCGACCACGCACACTAGTAGTCAGCAAGACAGAAGAATGGGGGCCCCCCCCCCCCGGGGGGGCGGGGGGGGGAAAAGGAGGAGCGGGGGCGGGGCGGGCGGGGGGGGGGGGGGGTTTGGGCGGCCTCCTGTTTTTCGACCCGCCCGGGGCGCGCCGGCCCCGCGGCAGCTTCGACTTTGACGCCGTGGCGCGCGGAATCAACGCCAAGATG
>NZ_JAJOHP010000086.1:0-17212 GCF_021109375.1 Arthrobacter sp. AK01 | reverse complement strand
CCCCCCCGCCCGCCCGCCCCGGCGCCCCCCCCCCCCCCCCCCCCCCCCCCCCCCCCCCCCCCCCCCCGCGCCCCCCCCCGCCCCCCCCCCCCCCCCCCCCCCCTCTCCCGTGCGGGCGGTGAGAGAGCCTTCCCCGAAACCGTTCCGGCGGTGAGAGAGCGTCCGGTGGAAGCTGTAGTTAGGTGGGAGGGGGTTACGCGGTGACTGCCAGGGCGTCGATCTCCACCAGCATGACCTCGTGGGGCAGGTCCACGAAGACGGTGGTGCGGCTCGGCAGCTGGCCGCTGGGCACGTTCTCGCGGATGAACTCGCCGTAGACCTCGTTCATTGCGGCGAAGTCGTCGCGGGTGGTGAGGTAGACGCGGAACATGAGGACGTCTTCAACGGAGGAGCCGCCGGCTTCCAGGATGGCCTTCACGTTTTCCAGCGTGCGACGGGTCTGGACGCGGACGTCGCCGTCGCCGATGTATTGGTTGGTGGCGGGGTCCATGGGTCCCTGGCCGGAAACCTGGAACATGCCACCCTTTTTGATGCCCTGCGAGAATACGTGCGCCGGGGCGGGGGCGTTTTCGGTCAGTACTACGGTCTTTTCACTCATGCTGAGTTCCTTTCGTGGCTGATCCAGCCGAGGTCGTTGGAGATGGACTCGGTGCTGGCTTTGAGGTCGGGCAGCAGCTCAAGCAAGCCTTCATAGCTGAGCATCACTACCGGTACCGAGCAAGAGGCTGCTGCTACAACGGTGCCGCTGGCGTCGCGGATGGGGGTCGCGATGCAGTGCACGAAGGCTTCGTGCTCGGCGTTGTCGTGGGCCCAGCCCTGTTCCTTGACCTGCTCGAGTTCGGCCAGGAGGGCCTCCGGCGAGGTCAGGGTGTTCTCGGTAACTTTGATGTAGTCCAGCCCCGCCGCGATCTTTTCCTGCCGGCTGCGCGGCATATCGGCGAGGAGGACCTTGGACACAGCGGCCGAGTGCAGCGATGCAGTCAGGCCGATGCGCGAGTACATGCGGACGGGGTGGTGCGACTCGAACTTGTCGATGTACACCACCTCGCTCCCTTCGAAGGCGGCAAGGTGCACAGTGTGCCCGGTGCGGCCGTTCAAGTCGGCCAAATGCGGGTGGGCCACCTTGCGGATGTCCCGTTGTTCCAGTGCCAGCGAGGACAGTTCGAACAGCTTTGAGCCGAGCATGAACCGCTGGTCCTCGTCGCGCACCACAAAACGCTTCTCCTCCATGGCGTGCAGAAGCCGCATCACGGTGGTCTTGTGCACCGCGGCCTTGGACGCGAGCTCGTCCAGCGTTGCGGGTTTGGCGGCGAGTTCGCCGAGCAGGTCGATGGCCCGCATGAGGCTCTGGCTCACAGTGTCACGCTCCGGTTCTGGTGTTGAATTGTCCGTCTTCAACATGAATAGCAGCCCAGGCGTCATCCGAAGAATCCAGGATGGCTGCAAGCTCGGCGGCATCGGGCAGCGGGCCGCGGTCGCCGTGAACAGTGAGGGTGCACGCTGCTGCCACATGTCCGCGGCGGAGGCTTTCTTTCTGGCCGAGGCCGAACAGCATGCCGCTGAGGTAACCGGCGGCGAACGAGTCACCCGCGCCAACAGGCTCGACGACGGCGACGGACAGGGCGGACACCTCTTCCCGGGTGCCACTTGAGTCAGCCGTGCCGCGTGTCAGCGCAATGGCGCTGATGGCCTCGTTCTTGATGACCAGAACCTCGGGATCCGGCATCATCCGGCGGAGTTCGGCTTCGTCGGTGGTGCCGAAGGCGTGCTCGGCTTCGTCTTTTCCAACGAGTACGACGTCGGCCAGGTTCGCCAGGCGCTGCAGGACGGAACGGTCCTGGCCTGCCCATAAGGCTTCGCGCCAGTTGACGTCGAAGCTGATGGTCCGGCCGTTCCGCGGTGCGGTCAGGATGGCCTCCAGCAATGACAGGCACTCGGGGGAGAGGGCAGCGGTGATCCCGCTCAGATGAATCAGCGCAGCATTCTCCAGCAAGGAGGAAACGGCCGGATTGGCGAGCGTGGCCCGTCCCATGGCCGACGCCGCTGAGCCTTGCCGGTAGTACAGAACTGAACTGCCGCCGTCGGGGTCTGCTTCCTGGGCGGGGACCTTCACGTAAAGGCCCGTGGGCAGGGAATCGTCAACCTCGACGCCGGACACGCCGACGCCGTGGTCCCGGAGGTCGTGGAGGATGCGCGTGCCGAAGCCATCGCGGCCCACCCGGCTGACCCAGTGGGTGTCCAGCCCCATGGCCGCCAGGCCCATGGCGACGTTTGATTCTGCGCCGCCGATTCCGAAGTGGAGCTCGGTGGCAAGGTGCAGGGGAACGGCATGGACAGGGGTAAGCATGGCCATGGTTTCGCCAACGCATACAGCTGAAAGCATCGTTCTCCCGCACTCATCGTTGCGCTTCCCAGCGCCTTTGGTGGGCCACGAATTCTGGGCGATTCGCGGCAGATTGGGAGGCTCTGCGGGTATGCCGCGGCCTTGACTCTCAATCCGCCACCATGTTAGACATATCACCAGCAGGTTTGCAACCAGCGTTGCAAAATACGCAACGCTAAGGGAAAACCTCCCCAAACAACCCCACAACGCAGCTCCAAAAACGCAGCACCGCGAAGGGAATGAACGCGTGAACACTTCCGAAGCCATTTCGGGGACCGCCGTGGCCGGCCTCGCAGACCGCAGGCTCGACTGGCGGCACAAGGCCGTGCCGGCAACCGACAACGGGACAACCCACGCGGACTTCCTCGCCGCCAAGCACACGTTGGCCGACCTCCAGACGCCGCTGCTGACACTCGACGCTTCAGCGCTCGCAACCAACGCCGATCGCCTCGCCAGGTGGTGCACGGAACGCGGAGTCCTCCTCGCGCCGCACGGCAAGACCACCATGTCGCCGCAGCTCTGGACCGAGCAGCTCAACCGGGGCGCCTGGGGCATCACGCTGGCCAACTTCGCGCAGCTCCGGGTTGCCCGGGAGTTCGGGGTCCGGAACCTGCAGCTGGCCAACAGCCTCACGGATCCGCAGGCGATCCAGTGGGTAGCCGGCCAGCCCGCCGGGACCACCATCCTGTCCTGGATCGACTCCCTGGGAACCGTGGATGTCATCGACCGGACCCTCGCCGGCAGTGGGGCCGTGCTGGACGTCCTGGTGGAGCTCGGTGCCCATGGCGGCCGGACCGGCGCCCGTGGCGTCGAAGCCGCCATGGACGTGGCCCGCGCGATTTCGTCCTCCCCGAACCTCCGCCTGGTAGGCGTCAGTGGGTACGAAGGCTCGCTCGCGCACACAGCGGACGACGCCGGCCTGGCCGCCGTCCGTGGCTACCTCGCCCGGATGGGGCTGCTTCATGAGCAGTTGCTCACCGAAGGGCTGTACGGCTCCAGCGAGGTGATCCTCACCGCGGGGGGAAGCGCCTACTTTGACGATGTTGTCACCGTCTTGTCGCCGTACATCGGAAAAACAGGAGCGGCCGGTGAGACTGGGTCTGATTCCGTATCTGTGGACCTCATGATCCGCAGTGGGGCGTACATCATCCACGACGACGGTTTCTACCGCGGAATCTCGCCGTTTTCCCGTGAAGGCAATCAGCCGTTCAGCGCTGGAATGTACGGCTGGGCACGCGTCGTTTCGCAGACGGAACCCGGCCTGGCCATCCTCGACGCCGGCAAGCGTGACCTCCCGTTCGACGAAGGCCTGCCCGAACCGCAGCTCATCGGCCCAACACTGGGCGGAGCCATGGACCCCTTGGTGGGCGCCGAAATCACCTCGGTCAATGACCAGCACAGCTTCATGACCTACGACGCCAACACCACCACGGTGAACCCCGGCGACGTCGTCCGGCTGGGCCTGTCCCACCCGTGCACCGCCTTCGATAAATGGACCGTCATCCCGGTCCTCGCGGATACCGCCGGCGACCAGACCGTCGTGGACCTCATCCATACCTTCTTCTAGGACCCATGCCATGAAGACACTCATCAGCAACGCCACCCTGGTGGACGGAACCGGATCCGACCGCCACCCCGCGGATGTCCTGCTGGACGGTGCGGTGATTGCCGCCGTCGTCGACGCCGGGACCCTCACCGCAGCGGAAACCGGTGCCGACCGCGTCATCGACGCCACGGGACTTGTCCTGAGTCCCGGGTTCGTCGACATGCACGCGCACTCGGACCTGCAACTTCTGGTCAACAGGGACCACTACGCCAAGCTCAGCCAGGGCGTCACCACGGAATTGCTCGGCCAGGACGGATTGTCCTACGCGCCGGTGGACGATGCGACGTTGGCCGGTGTCCGGGAGAAGATCGCCGGCTGGAACGACAACCCGGCCGATTTCGACTGGAACTGGCGGACCGTGGGCGAGTACCTCGACCGCCTCGACGCAGAACACGACGGTGGCCGCATCGCCACCAACGCCGCGTACCTCGTCCCACAGGGAACCGTCCGGGCCATGGTGATGGGCTTCGCCGAAGGCGACCCCACGCCGGAGCAACAGCAGCAGATGCAGGACGTCATCCGCGCGGCGATGGAGGAGGGCGCCGTGGGAATGTCCTCGGGCCTGACTTACACGCCGGGCATGTACGCCCAAACCGAGGAACTTGCCGGGCTCTGCCGGACGGTGGGGGAGTTGGGCGGCTTCTACGCACCGCATCACCGCTCCTACGGCAAGGGAGCGCTTGGTGCCTACGCCGAGATGATCGGGCTGAGCCGCGACACCGCCTGCGCACTGCACCTGTCGCATGCCACCATGAACTTCGCTGAGAACAAGGGCCGCGCCGGGGAACTCCTGAACCTGATCGACTCCGCCCTCGATGAAGGCGTGGACATCACCCTGGACACCTACCCATACCTCCCGGGAGCCACCACTCTTGCGGCGATCCTGCCGAGCTGGGCCTCCTCCGGCGGCACGGAAGCCACTCTCGCGCGCCTGGCAGATCCTGAAACCCGCGCGAAGATCCGTGAAGCCGTGGAGGTCTACGGCTCCGATGGCTGCCACGGCGTAGTGGCCGAGTGGGACACCCTGGAAATCAGCGGCGTCCAGAACCCGGCGCTCGCGGGTCACGTGGGAAAGACCATCAGGGACATTGCTGCGGAAACCCAGCAAGAGCCCTTCGACGTTTTCGCGCGCATCCTCACCGAAGACCGCCTCGGAACCGGAATCCTGCAGCACGTAGGCCATGAAGAAAACGTGCAGGCCATCATGAAGCACCGGACCCACACCGGCGGCAGCGACGGACTCCTGGTCGGCGCCAAGCCACATCCCCGGGCCTGGGGCACGTTCCCGCGCTACCTCGGCCACTACTCCCGCGACCTCGGACTGCTCAGCCTCGAGGAAACGGTCCACCATCTCAGCGGCCGTCCTGCCGCACGGCTCAAGCTCCACAACAGGGGGCTGGTCCGCGAAGGCTACGCGGCCGACGTCGTGCTCTTCGATCCCGAAACCATCCGCGACGAAGCCACTTTTGAGAACCCCCGCCAAGCCGCCAGCGGTATCCAGTACGTCTTCGTCAACGGCGCGGCAGCGATCGACGCCGGCCAACCCACCGGCGCACGCGCCGGCCGCGCCCTGCGCCGCAGCAGCGACGGCCTCACCAGAGAAGGACAACAATGACCCCTGAACAGTTCCTCCAGCAGCTCGAAGCCGACCGTACCCTCGCGGTTGTCCGCGCCCCGTCCATCACCGACGCCGCGGATCTCTGCCGGGCACTGGCCGACGGCGGCATCCGCAGTGTCGAGCTGACGTTCACCACCCCGGATGTTCTCAAGCACGTACAGCGTGCGGCGGAGACGGCAGCGGAGCATGGTGCCGCCGTCGGAATCGGCACGGTGATGACAGCGGACCAAGCCCGCGCGGCGATCGACGCAGGTGCGCAGTTCCTGGTGACCCCCGGCCTCAGGCCGGAGGTTGCCGCCGTTGCCGTGGCTGCGGGGATCCCGTTCAGCCTCGGCGCCATGACCCCCACCGAGGTGGCGCAGGCCCTGGACCTGGGCTCGGCCGCCGTCAAGATTTTCCCCGCCCGGCAGCTCGGCCCGGCGTATCTGAAGGACCTGCAGGGCCCGTACCCGGGCATCCGCTTGCTGCCTTCGGGAGGCATCGACGCCTCCAACGCCAAGAGCTACCTCGACGCCGGTGCTGCCGCAGTCTGCTGCGGCACCAGCGTAGTCCCGCCCGCAGCAGTTGCAGCAGGCGACTGGGCAGACATTGCGGCACGTGCCGCCGCCTTCACCGGCACCCTCAAGTAGGACTCACCCAGAAAGAAACGCCCATGAATGAATTCCTTGACTGGCTGCGGCACGATACTGCCGGGCTGCTCCTCCTTGCAGGTGCAGGCATTGCCCTTCTGCTGTTCCTGATCATCAAGGTCAAACTTGAGCCGTTCATCGCCCTGGTGGGAACCGGTGTGATCGTTGCCCTGGTGGGCGGGATCTCCGTGGAGGCCCTGGTGGGCTCAGCCACCAAGAGCAGCGACGCCCTGATTGAGAAGGGTTTCGCCGGCATCCTGGGCCACATCACCGTGATCATCGGCCTCGGCACCGTTCTTGGCGCCATCCTTGAGCGGTCCGGCGGCGCTGAAGTGCTGTTGGGGAAGCTGGTGAAGATCTTCGGCGAAAAGGGCACCCCGCTGGCCATGGGTATCACCGGCTTCGTGCTGGGTATTCCGGTGTTCTTCGATATCGGCATCTTCGTCCTGGCGCCGCTGGTCTACGTTGCTGCGATCCGTGGTGGCAAGTCCTTGGCCCTCTACGCGCTGCCCTTGCTCGCCGGCCTCTCCGTGACCCACGCCTTCCTGCCGCCGCACCCCGGACCGGTTGCGGCCGCTGGACTGTTCGGCGTGGACCTTGGATGGATCATCCTCATGGGCCTCATCTGCGGCATTCCGGCCTGGTTCGCTTCGGGCATCCTGTGGGGCACGTACATCGGCAAGCGCGTGATGGTTTCCGTGCCGGAGGACCGGATTGTTCCGGAATCTGATCAGGCCAAGGGCAACGAGCCGTCCATTGGACTTGTCCTCCTGGCCATCGGCTTGCCCATGATCCTCATCCTCGGCGGCACGTTCGGCAACATCTTTGCCCCTGCGGGCACGTTCCGGGACATCCTCCAGTTCTTCGGCAACCCGGCCATCGCGTTGACCGTGGCCGTGCTGCTGGCCATGTGGCTCCTGGGCATCCGACGCGGCATGACCTCGGCCGAGCTCAGCGAAATCACGGGCTCTTCGCTGCGTCCCGTGGGCATGATCCTGCTGGTTGTCGGTGCCGGCGCCTTCTTCGGCGCGGTCCTCTCGGCCACCGGCGTGGGCAAGGCCGTTGCGGATTCGTTGTCCCAGGCAGGCCTGCCGATCATCCTCTCCGCCTTCGTGATCAGCGCCGGCATGCGCATCGCGCAGGGTTCGGCCACCGTGGCGATCGTGACCACCGGCGGCATCCTGGCTCCCAGCTTGGCCTCCGGGTACTCGCAGCCGCAGCTCGCGTTGATCGTGGTGGCCATTTCCTCGGGCTCCATCATTGCCAGCCACGTGAACGACGGCGGCTTCTGGATCATTTCCAAGTACTTCAACATGTCCGTCAAGGACACCCTGAAGACCTGGACCGTGCTGGAAACGGTGCTCTCCATCGTGGGCTTCGGGATGGCGGCCCTGCTGTACACCTTCGTCAGGTGACGTTCCGGCACCCAACCCAGGCGCCGGCGTCGTGCCCGTCCGTTTGAGCCTGAACCGCTGCCACCCACGATGAAATCGAAACGGCCCCGACACGCCTTGGTAAAGGTGTGTCGGGGCCGTTGTCGCGTCAAAGAAGGTGGTGGCGGTACATGTGGGCAGGCCGCTTAAAGCAAAGAGCTCCGGAGTGCGTTATTGGGGGATACGCACTCCGGAGCGGTCTTTGAGCAGGGGCTTTGGCCGACCTGCAGTAATTACTCTACGTTGCGGGGAACCCCTTTGCCACCACCTTGAATAAGTACTTTCGCTTTAGTTTTTATGGGCACCGTCAGGCCTCTTTTTCCGGGGCACGATCAGTACGGGACGGCGCTGGTGATGGCTGAGCCACGCCGCCACCGAACCATTCAAGGCCTCCGAAATCCGATGCCCCAAACCCGGCTCCGGCGTCCCAACGATGATCATTGAGGCGTTGATATCCGCGGCGAGCCTGCCCAAGGCCCGGGCCGGATCGCCGGCCAGCAGACGCAAGGTCCAATCAGCCGTGCCGCCGTCCATCGCCTCTGCGATAACCCTGCCAAGATCGCCGCGCACGGCCTCGACGTCGGCATCGTCCTTCTCGGGATGAAGCGACATGCGGTGTGTCTCCCGGGATGGGTCCCACTCCACGAGGTAGCTGGCCTCGTCCACGTACGCGCACACCAACGGCACGCCGAGCCGCTCGGCCAAGGTCCGGGCAGTTTGGAGGACCTCCACATGCTGGTCCGGCAGAACCCCTACAACCAAGGGAATCGGTCCGCTGAAATTTTCCGCAGCCATACCCTTATTGTTGCGCCGGGGCGATCCAATGAACAGGCTGTTTGGGGGCTACTGCGGGTTAGCTTTCAGAGGGCCTGTTCCACGTGAGGCGCACTGTGAAATTGGAGCCCGTGCTCGCCGATGCAATGAACGCGCCCGCCTCCGCATGAAGGTCGATGCCGAATTCCACACTCACCTCATCCGGACGGTTCTCCAGGCTAAGGAGCTCATCGATGACCCCCTGAACCGCTGGGCGCACATGCGCCAACGCCCGCTCGAAGGTCTGCTGGGCCCGCGCGAAAATGCCGGAATGATCCCCTGCATGATCGCCGCCCCTGGTCACCAGGCTCCCCGCAGCGCTCGCGACCTCCACAACAACCGTGCCGCCGTCGTCGGTAGTGAACTCAACCAGCCTGCTCATGGCGCGGTCCCCGCTTCAGCAACCGGACGAAGCCTGCGGGCAGTGACCATGATTCCAATGCCCACCGAGCAAAGCAGCAGCAAATGCAGGAGCAATGGCAGCGCCTGCGTCATATACCAGCTCTCCATGAACACGCCTTTCCCTTGAATCCAGATGATGGGCTGCAGCACAGGGGGCAGCAGCAAGAACCATGCGAGAGTCCGTTGTGCCGGATTCCGGAGTGCCAGGACGCCCGCCCACAGCCCAAAAACGCACAGGATAAAGCTGGACACGACTGCGGTTACCTCAACCGTGTAGTTGAGGCCGGCCAAGCCAAAAGCGGCCTGGGAAACCACAACGCCCGCCATGGCCAACCTTCCTTGGGCTGATCGCTCCGGGAGGCCCGCGACGGCCAACAGCAGGAACCCGATAGGAGCCAACAGCCCATAAAGGACCCGAAGAACGATGTCGCCGCCGTTGTCCTGCCAGAACTCGACGTCGAACCACATGAAGAACACCGCGAAGCACGCTCCCACGCCGCCTGCAACAGCCAGCGCGGCGCCGCCCCACGCCAACGGCGTCCACAGCAGCGGCTCCGGCCCGCCTCCGGGGTCGGGTGCTGAAACGCCAGCGCCCGACGCCGGGACGCCGTCGGGTGCCTCAGCTTTGGTTTCGTCAGGGGCTGGGTCAGGTGCCGGACGTTCTTCGGTGCCGGTAGTTGGGGCGGGGTTCGCGCCAGTCCCAGGGCCGGGACTTTGGTCCGCGGCGACGGTGTGTGCCGGCGTCGGTTTCCGCAGTGGCCGCAACGGAGAATCGGCCGCTGTGTAGGAGCCATGTGGTGTCTCATCTTCAGTGGCCCCGGCAACCACAGGCACCTCAGCCGGGGGTGGCTCCTTGGGCCTGGCCTTCTCGATTTCTGCCCGCGCTGCCGTGGCGAGTCCGTCGGGATCCGTTGCGCCGGCGTCCACGGCCGCCAACTCTTCCGACACGTCCAGCACCGCCTCCCACGAGCCGAGGGACGAGTGATAGCGCAGCTCGCCCTGCAGATCGGAGATGCGTTGCCGCCGTTCGGAGTCCTGCCTCCGGGCTGCGGCTTCTGGGTACGCGGGGTCGTCCTGGACCACGGCGAAGCCATCTGCCGCGGCCAACCAATCGCCCGCTTCTTCAGCTTCGAGAGCTTCGCGGTACGTCCGGGCCAGCTCAAGCCGGTGCCGCGCGTTGTCCTTCAAGGCTGTGGCGTCGCGATATCCGGGTTCCAGTGTCAGGAGGTCTTCGAACAGCTCTACGGCCTGCTCGAAGCGCCGTGCCCGCAGTTCCGCCGATGCCTGAACATACAACGCACGCAGTTGGGCGCGTTTCATGGCCTGCGCAGCACCGCTTCCGGAACCACCGGCAAATCCCGGTGGGATTGCCGCCTGACCGCCCACCGGGGTGACCGCCGTCGAACCCGCAGCCTGGCCACCCGCTGATGTTGCCGCCGTCGTGCCGGTAGCAAAACCAGTGCCCGCAACCGAGCCTGTCCCGTCAACGAAACCGGGCGCGCGGGGCGTTCCCTTCAAGGTGAACAGTTGGGTGGAGCCGCCGCGGACGTAGAGGGCAGGGGTGACCCACTCCAGGGTGCCGTCCGGGCTGGCCATGACCGAGATCCTGCCGATCCGTGCTGCCTCGTCCACTGTGCGGCCGTTTGCGATGGCGGCGTAGAAACCGTGGGCGAAGGCGATTGCGGCGTAGTCGCTGATGGCGAACTGCATTGCTGCCACGGCTCCGATGCCGCTCCGGACCAAGGCCGACGCGGTGCCTGAGAAGAGGTCTGACTGCCCCATTTCGCCGGAGGAACACGAGTTCAGCACCACCAACCGGGGACGGGGTGCGGCGACGCTGAGCAGGGCCATGAGTCGGACGGCACGGACCATCGCGGCCCTGCCATCCGGCCCCACCAGCGCTATCCGGCCTTCGTCGGTACGGGAGTCGTAGTCGCCGTGTCCCACGAAATGGACCACATGCCAGGGGCCGGCGAGCAGCATGGACTGCACGTCATCCCAAGTGCCGCTCTTTGCCCAAACCAGCTCCACCCGGCCTTCGGACACCGGACCGGCAAGAGCCCGGCCCAAGTGGTCCTTCTCCGCGTCGACGTCCAAAGTGGGCAGGTCCCGGGGTGAGGCCACGATCCCGAGGATGCGCAACGGAGGCGCCACATCCAAGGGGTTCAGGTTGTAATCGGGGGCGGGGACGTGCCGGAGCAGGGGCTCGGTCTGGCAGAGGTACGTTTCGGTTTCCGGGTCGAACAGGGTCTCCCAAGGCATGGTGGCCAGTTCCGGGGCTGCCAGTCTCAGGACAACCCTCAGTTGCTGGCCGGCGTGTTGCGCCGCACCCAGGCTTGCCCGGTACGTGCCGTAGACCTCGCGAGTGAACAGCGCCTGGAACAGCTCCTGGCCAACCTCGCGGACGGCCATCTCGGCCACGGGCATGGTCCTGCGGGCGGCAACAGCGGAAGCAAGTACTGTGGCCTCCAGTTGGGGGAGCCGGTCCAGGATGCCGTCCACGTCAAGGGTGAATGCCCCCGAAGCGTGGCCTCCCGCCGGGGCACGGACTACGTGCACCGTATATTCGCCGCGTGCGGAGCCGGTATCAATTTCCAGCTCGATGTCACAGTCCATCGCGGATCCCTTGTGCAGAGGGCAATCCGCCGCACATCCAGTGAGCCGGGAGTGCCCCTAGGAATAGATTGGCCCTAAGCCCGCCCCGCCACAAGAGCCCGTAGGCCGGGACCCTTGTAGACGCAACTGCCCCGGCCTACGGTTAATTCGAAGGAAGGCGGTCTGCGATGGAAATTTACATGTGGTGGCTCGATCTGCACTTGGACAGCAAGGAATGGCTGCGCGAAAACCTGCGTGCCGACGAACTTCCGCTGCAAGTACTGCAGCATATTGCCGAAGCCGGCGGACCCCACCGGGACAAGGTCAGCGGTGTGCTGACCGTCGCCGATTGGGACTTCATTGAGACGCAGTCGGAGTTCGTGGACTGACGAGGCTGCTTAGCCGGCCGGCTTCCATCCCAGGGCCGGTCCCAGCTTGCCCGCGATGTCGGTGAGGATCTGTACATAGTCCTCCTGGTCAAAGCTGAAGGGCAGCGCGAAGGCAACCTCGTCGACTTCCTGGAATCCCTGATGGGCGTAGAGCTGCTCGGCGATGTCATCGCTGGTACCGATGATGTCCTGGGCGAACATCATGCGCTTCGGTCCTTGGGGCGTGCGTGTGCGTGGTGTGCGTTCGTCCACGTACCGCTGGTACTTCTGCCGCTGGGCCGGTGATGCCGAATCCGTGGGAATTACCACCAGCCCCTGCGATACCCGGGCAGTGTTCCCTGCCAGGGCGGGGGCCGCGCGGTAAGCGCGGATCTGTGACTGTTGGACCCCGGCGAAATCCGGCTCCTGGTCCTTGTCGGGGAAGATGACGCTGCTGGAGAGCAGATTGAAGCCGTTTTCTCCGGCCCACACGGCCGATTTCATGCTTGCCGCCCCATACCAAAGCCGTGAACGAAGCCCGGCGGAGTGCGGCTCCACGCGGTTGGAGAATTCCTCCACTACGCCTTGCTTCCCGGAGAAGTCCCGCACTTTTTCGCCGGCTATCAGACGGGCAAGCCGGTCCACCCGTGCGTAGCTGAAGTCCTCCACGTCAGCGGTGTCCGGATAGAGCTCATGTTTCACAGTGTCGAAGTTCATGGGTTCGCCGACGCTCAGCCCCGGGTTGATCCGCCCACCGGAGAGCAGGTCCACGGTGGCCAGATCTTCGGCCAGCCGCAAGGGGTTTTCCCAACCCAACGGCGTCACGGCGGTGCCGAGCTCAATCCTGGAGGTGCGCTGGCTTGCCGCGGCCATGACCGCAACAGGTGAGGAGATCCCGAACTGCAGGTGGCGGTGCCGCAGCCAGGCGCTGTCGAACCCCAGCCGCTCGCCGAGTTCGATGATCTCCAACGTCGATTGGTGCCCGGCGGCCGGGTCAGCTGGATCGAACAGGCCGATAGTGAGGAAACCAAGCTTGCGCAGGGGGTGTTCGGGGATGGGCATGGGCTTCCTTCACGGTCGGGCGGCGGCTACTGCCCAGAATAGGCTGCGGTCCCGGGGGCGACGGCGGGACGTTACCTTTTGTGATGGAGGACTGCTTCTGGTGCCAGAACTACGCGCAGCTGGCGGCCGGGCGGGTTGCCGCGACGATGACCTGGGCGGCAGTGTCCGGGCGCAGTGACGGGCTTTCCGGAGCCTGGGCTGCGACCCGCGCAGGCCGCTGCTTGGCCCGCATCCGGAGAAGAGCCACTGCCGAGATCAGGAACCAGGCGACATTCGTCACGACGGAGGGCCAGGCTCCATGGAGCGTGCCATTGACGATGAACGCGCATGAACCAAAAAGATTGACCGTCTGGAAGGTGCTGCCCGCCTGCAACCAGCCCAGTGACACTCCCATGTAGCCGCCGAGCATTGCCACTGCGCCGGCCCAGCCGGTGATTTCGAACAGCATTTCCATGGGAGTCCTTTCATGATTTTGGGCACTCGGATGAAGCCGGCGGGCGGCGTGTGGTCCGGAGTGGAGGCTTGATTCGGTAGTCGGTGTTGGGCGACGGAATCGTGCTTTTGAGTCAATATTGAGTGAGTAAGCCGTTTAGTTCAATTGCAATATTCTGAAGCCCGTGTTTAGGAGCGCTTAACATGGATATGGACCCGCGCCGACTGCTGGTTCTTCTCGCTGTTGCCCGTACCGGCGGCGTCCTCGCGGCAGCTGATGAACTGCGGATTACGCCCTCCGCGGTGTCGCAGCAGCTCAGCAAACTCGAGAACGAGGCAGGGCAGGCGCTACTCCTGCGAACCCCTAAAGGCTCCGTGCTCACACCCGCAGGCCTGGCCATGGCCGAGGCGGGGGAAGAGATAGAACGAGCCCTCAACGTGGCCCGCGCCCGGATGCAAAGCGAGGTCAACATCGCAGGTGTTGTGCGCGTGGGCGGATTCACCAGTTTCATGCGGACAGTGGTGATCCCGCGTCTTCCGGAGTGGCGCAGCCAATACCCCCAGTTGCAGATTCAGATCGTGGAGGATTCCTATCCCGCGCTGATGCGGCTGCTCCGCCAACGCCAGCTCGATGCTGTGGTGATTGAACAGGACTCGACAGCGGCCGAGCAGCATCCGATGGCGGCCGGAATGGTGCAGGAACCCCTGCTGGATGAACCATGGAAGCTCGTGGTGCCCACAGGAACCCTGCTGGGCACGGACAACATCGACCTGACCCGTTTGCACTTGCCGTGGCTGGGAGTCGAGCCGTCAGCAGCCAACACAGCAGTGCTCGGGCGTCTCCGCCACTCGACGGGTGCCCGGATTGAGACTGTTCATCAGTACCACGACACACTCACCGCGCTGGCACTCGTCGCTGCCGGCGAGGGGGTTGCCATCGTGCCCACCTTGGCGCTCACCGGCGTGGTCCATGACCAAGTGGACATCCTGGACGTTCCCGGTTTGGGGACCCGGCACATCGCCTTGCGACGCTTCGACCGGCGAAGGGCGGCGAGCCTGCCCGTGGACACGGTGGCCCGGCTGCTCCGGGAGTCTGCGGCGGCGTTCGACACCCGCTCGGGCTCCTGACCCGCCGCGCCTTTCGCAGGCGGGGCAGGTCAGGCAGCCGGCGACTGCTTCAGGTTAGTTGAGGGCCGGGGTGTCAGTAGGGATCACTCCCGAGCCGTACAGGTCGGTGGCGAGGTCCTGCAGTGCACGCAGGGCCACGCGCTGCGTAAACGGGCCGTAGGACACGCGGGCCACACCCAGTTTCTGGAGCTCGGCAGCGGGCAGGGCTCCAGGTGCACCGATCACGGAGAGCTTCCCGTGACCGAGGCCTTCAACCAGCGGTTCGATGACTTCACGGGTCATGGCGCCTGGCACGAAGACCAGCGCAGCGCCGGCGTCCAGGAAGGCGCGTCCCCTGGCGATGGCGTCCTCGATGCTGTCTTTGATCGGCCGGTCCCCGCCCCGGGCGATCGCGTCGGTGCGTGCGTTCAGCTGGAACTGGATGCCTTCGTCGGCGGCTGCCGACATGATCGACTGCACGCGGGCCACGGCCTCGTCGAAGGGCCGAAGCCGGTCTTCGACGTTGGCACCAACTACGCCGATCCCCATCGCCCGGCGGATGGTCTCGGCCGGGTTGTCGTAGCCATCGTCCAGGTCGGCAGTGACCGGGTGATCCACCGCGTCGACGATGCGTTTCACGCCGTCCAGTGCGACGTCCAAGGGCATGGTTCCGTCGGCATAGCCAAAGGCTGCAGCAATCGAATGCCCCGCAGTGGCAATGGCCTTCGTCTCAGGCAGTGCTGCAATTGTCCGGGCACTGATGGCGTCCCACACATTGACCACACTCAGGATTTCCGGTGCCTCATGCAGGGCTTTGAGCTGCTGTGCACGGGCGTTGATATTTGCGTCAGTCATCGTCGTTCTCCGTCATCGTTGTTCTCCGTGATCCACGGGTGGGAACCAGTCTCACTTGCCACCCACAGCCTAGGCATAACGTCGGGCCATGGAAACAGCCTGGGGGGTGAGGCGGCACACCATGCATCGTGTGCCCATGTACTACGTAGCGGTGGAAACTACGACGTCGGGTGGCCGGCTTCTGCCGCTGGTTCCGTTTCCGCCGGCTCTGCTCCTACGACCCTGTTCCGGCCCTGGGCTTTCGCATTGTAAAGCGCGGCATCTGCCACGTTGATCATGAAGGCCAGGTCCGGAACGTCCGTGCCTGTCGAGGTGACGCCGTAGCTCACTGTTGGGAACGGCAAGCCATCCGGGCCCTGCATCGCCGATAGGCGGCTACTGATTTCTGAAGCGATGACCTCAGCCCGTTGTTGGGTAGCTCCAGGCAGGAACAGGATGAATTCCTCCCCACCGTATCGGGCCACGAGATCCGTCGACCTGACCGAGGCAGTGCAGGCTGTGGCGAAGGCGCGGAGGGCCGCGTCACCGGCCGAGTGCCCGTGTTCATCATTGACGGCCTTGAAATGGTCCAGGTCGGCCAGGACCAGGGCCGCACCGTGATGGGACGCAGGGCCCGCCAACTGCCGGGAGGCCAGCTCCAGGAAAGCACCCCTGTTGAGCAACCCGGTCAGGTGATCACGATCCGCCCGTTCCCGGAGGCGTTTGATCAACTGCTTGTTGCTGAGCGTATTCATGGTGGAGGACACGGCCACCAGCAGCATCAAATGCATCAGGGCAGCCGGCGCATAGCCAAAGAAGGTCCGGAAAACCTCGTTGCCCGGTCCGGCCAGCACGAAGGTCACTGCCCGGAACAGGTAGTACAAGGCCGTCAGCCCGGCGACGATGGACAGGAATTTGGTGATCCTGGACCGGGCAGGTTTCGCGAACCACAGTTCCATCGCGGCCAACGTGATTCCCAGCGTCGTCAGGCACAGGTACACCAAGCCGCCGGACCACACGCTGTTTCCCGGATCGTCCAGAACGGATGCAAAGCCACTGAGAAGAGGAGCCGGCAACAGCAGCCACGCGCTTGCCCGGCGGTCGCGGAGGGTGCGTGCCCCCGCCCAGACACAGAATGTCCCCGCGACAACAAGGGTCTTGCCGGCGGGATTGGCCCACAGTTGGGCGGCCGTACCGTTCAGCAGGAAGGCTGCATTGCCAACGAAAAAGAGGCACAGGGCTACCCGCCACCACTCGGCGTAGGGCGAGCGTCTTCGTTGGGACGAGGCACAGGAAATGACGATCAAGGTCAGAGTGACCAGGCCGAGGACGATCCTGACGGAGAAGGGGTCCAGGACTATGGCTCCCTCTTGCACTGATTGTGCAATCATGGCGCTGCGCCGCTAACTTCCGAGCACCAAATATCCCTCATTTGTTACCCTCGAATGATCGCTATCTCCGTGCTGCACTTAATCCCCCGCATTTGTTGCTCTACTGGCTTTTGGCCACAAAGCCAACAGTCAAGCATGTTTTCTCACTTTAGTGAATAGGGATCAGTGAGGGGAATCCGAACCCGGAGGAATCCGAACCCGGACGTGAGCCACGTTTGTTCAGCGTTGGGCGCTGCCTCGCGGGTCAGCGCCCGTTCAGGGACGCCCTGCACTGGCTCTTGTTTGCGGCTGATTTCACGGGGCCTTCTAAGGTTCCGCGGGCCTTTTAATGCGGACCGCTGCCATGCCTGCAATGCTGCCTGCGGCCGAAATAAAAAACACGAGAACCAGCGAAGGGCCCAGCAGTCGAGGAAACAGCAGATTTTCCCAGGCACGCCAATAACGGAATCGATACTGATTTATCGGCGATGGAATATGCCGGCCGCCGTCCCGCAAAATCGGCCAGTATCCCACCCATGCCACCCACCCGCCCAGATGGG